>JAABSS010000142.1 GCA_011390235.1 Desulfotignum sp. | reverse complement strand
TTACCCAGCGTCCGGGCAAATGCCTGGTATGCAGCTTGACCTATGGGCTGCCCAATGTGTTTGCCCGTCATCCCCTCATCAATATCAAAGGCATGATCCAAAAAATCCAGGAGGCAGGGGTGCCGGTGAAAGAATGGCGCCTGGGTCAGACAAGTGAAAACAGCAATACCCATCATGTGATCCCCCTGTATATTGATCTGGCATAGCGCCGGCATACAATAGTCCCGGCATACAAAAAAACTCCGGTCTGACCAGCAGTCCGGAGTTTTTGACTTATGCTTTGGGTAATTCGGGAAAACTTTTGTTCAGAGTTTTGTTCCATTCGTCCAGTCTGGGCTTCACCTTTTTAAACAGGGAACCCACATTGCCCTGGATGGAGATACTTTCAATAGTATCTCCCTGGGCGATGCTGTCCACCACTTTCTGGTCTGCTTCGCTTTCCACCGCACCAAATACTGTGTGCATGCCGTCCAGATGGGGGGTGGGACCATGGGTGATAAAAAACTGGGATCCATTGGTGCCGGGACCGGCATTGGCCATGGACAAAATCCCGGGCTTGTCATGCTTTAAATCTTTTTTGCACTCATCTTCAAAATTATAACCCGGTCCGCCCGTACCATTGCCATGGGGGCATCCTCCCTGGACCATAAAATCATTGATCACCCGGTGAAATTTGAGTCCGTTATAATATTGTCTTTTGGCAAGATTGGCAAAATTTGCGCAGGTGACAGGGGTTTGGTCGGCAAATAATTTTAAACGGATGGTTCCTTTGCTGGTTTCCATAACAGCGGTTAAATCAGGCATGTAGATCTCCTTTACAGTTAAAACAAAAAAATATTATTCATGATAAGTGCTGGGAAAAAAATGTCAATGACACACGGATCAATTGTTATTTTGTAATCTTTTTTTTGCATTGTACGGCAGTTTGATATAAATTGACCAAAGGAGCATAAATTGACAAAGCCTCTGGAATGCAAAAAATGCAACCAATGAAAGCACACGAAAAAAAATTCAAGGCCATCATTGAGACTATTGAAGACGGGTATTACGAAGTAGACCTGACCGGAAACTTTGTCTTTTTTAATCAGGCCATGTGCGAAATTCTCGGGTATACAGCAGATGAACTGGCAGGCATGAACAACAGAGAGTTCATGGACAGCCATAACGCCCGAAAAATTTTTAAAATATTCAACCGGGTATATAAAACCGGAAAAGGGCGCAAGGCATTCGACTGGGAGCTTATCAGAAAAAATGGGTCACTCTGCCGTGTTGATACATCAGTGGCACTTTTAACCGATGCCCATGGAAAACCCATTGGTTTTCACGGCATCGCCAGGGATGTCAGCGAACAGAAAAATCTTGAGATCCGTCTTCAGCAGTCACAGAAAATGGAGGCAATAGGCACACTTGCTGCGGGAA
The DNA here is from genome assembly GCA_011390235.1 of Desulfotignum sp. The sequence continues at coordinate 2,892 of JAABSS010000142.1, read as the reverse complement.
TCGCACATGATTTCAATAACATACTTTCAGCAGTATTTGGATATTCCCAGCTGGCCCAGAACAATCTGGACAACCCGCAAAGGGCAAAAGAACAGATGGACCAGGTCATGAAAGCTGCGCAAAGAGCGGCTGAGCTGGTGCAGCAGGTGCTTACCTTCAGCCGGCATGCCGAATATATCAAAAAACCCCTCCGGGTCTATCTGCTGGTAAAAGAATCTTTAAAACTGCTCAGATCATCCATACCTGCTACCATAGATATCAAAACACAGCTTGATTCCAGACAGACGGTGCTTGCTGATCCAGCCAAAATGCACCAGATTGTAATGAACCTGTGTTTGAATGCATACCATGCCATGAAAAGGCAGGGCGGTATTTTGACCGTATCCCTGACAGATGAGACAATCACCTGTGAACGGTACCTGAAAGACAGGGTCATTGCTCCGGGAGATTTCCTCAGACTGGCTGTGTGTGATACCGGCCACGGCATGGATGAAGACACTTTGAACAAAGCATTTGATCCCTACTATTCAACCAGAAAAACAGGCGAAGGCAATGGGGGGCTGGGTCTGGCCATAGTCCAGGCTATTGTTGATGAGCATGACGGGTTTTTGACGGTACACAGTGCACCCGGCAAGGGTACCCGGGTTGTGATAGATTTTCCTGTTGCAGACCAGGTGGGGCATGGTCTTGTAAAACCAAAAAAAATTGAAGCTGAGGCCCTGAACGGTACAGAAACCATCATGGTTGTTGATGATGAAAAGGCAATCAGACAGATCTGCAAAGAATTTCTGGAAAGTCATGGGTATCAGACATATTTGTTTGACAATGGCATGGCAGCGCTCAAGGCGTTTACGTCGGATCCCCATGGATTTGATCTGATTGTCACTGATATGACAATGCCGGAGCTTACAGGAGACGAACTTGCACAAAAAGTGCTGCACATCCGGCCTGATATGCCCATTATCCTGTGGTGCGGTTTCAGTGAAAATATTTCAGAAGAGACAGCCATCAGAATGGGTATTAAAAAATATATGCCAAAACCCGTTGGCAACTACGACCTTCTGAAGGCCATACGGCATATTCTTGATGAAAAATGAAACCGTCCTGACACCGGTCAGCGAAATCGCTGACCGGATCCGTCATCTGAAATGTCATATGGAAAAAACCGGCATGGATGCCGTGTTTCTGACCCATAAGCCGGATATCTATTATTTTTCAGGAACAGCCCAGGATGCATACCTGTATGTGCCTGTGGACAATGATCCAATGCTGTTTGTCAAACGGTATCTGCCCCGGGCCCGCCGTGAAACAGGCATTGCCCGTGTGGAGCCCATTGCATCCGTCACCCGGATACCGGACCGGATCAAAGAAATCTATACCACCGTTGCCCGGTCCATGGGCCTGGCCTTTGATGTGGTGCCGGTGCGTGATTTTCAGTTCTTTCAATCGTTGTTTTCCCCGGCGGTTTTTAGGGATGCCACCCCGCTGATTACCGGCTGCCGCATGATCAAATCCGACTGGGAGATCAGCCGGATGGAAGATGCAGCCAGAGTGTCGAAAGACACCTTTGTATTCATATGCGAAAATCTTGAACCTGAAGAATCAGAGATCGCTTTTTGCGGCCGCATCGAGGCCTTTGCCCGGGCCAACGGCCATTCAGGCAAGCTTCTGGTGCGCCATTACCGGGCTGAAGGATTTGCCCACCATTTGTTGAGCGGCTGCTCCGGGGGGCTTGGCGGTGCACTGGACAGCCCGGTGAGCGGGGCCGGTACCTGCAGTGCCTACCCGTTTGGGGCCGGCCATAAATTGATCCGGAAAAATGAGCCCGTGCTCATGGACCTTGGCACCATGGTCAACGGGTATCACATGGATGAAACCCGGATGCTGGTGATGGGAAAGATGCCGGCCCAGGCAGAACAGGCCGGTCTGGCCGCCATAGAGATTCTTCATCATATCAAGGATATCATGGTTCCCGGCACCACGGTGGATCAGGTGTTCACCGCAGCCATAAGCAGGGCACAAAAACTGGGCCTGGGATCTTCTTTTCTTGGCCTGCCGGATCTCAAGTCCCGGTTCATCGGCCATGGTATCGGCCTGGAACTGGTGGAAGACCCCATCCTGGCCCGGGGCCGCCACACCGAACTTGCGCCCGGCATGGTGTTTGCCGTGGAACCCAAATGTATTTTCAAAGACCGGTTTGCCGCAGGCATTGAAAGCGTTATCCATATAACAGACAAAGGGCCTCGGTTTCTGAGCCTGACCGAAAACCGGATTTTCCACGTCTGAACATGCTGGTTCTCAATACCATATTCCCTTTGTTTGCCCTGCTGCTTTTGGGGCGGCTGCTCAAATTCTACGGCATGACCGATGACCGGTTCCTTGCCATGTCGGACCGCCTGGTCTACTATATTTTTTTTCCGGCCATGCTGTTCTGGAAAATCGGCGGCAGCGGGCCGGATCAGGGAATAGATGCCGGGCTTTGTCTTGCCGGACTTTTCGGGGTGATCCTGGCTTTTCTGGCAAGCCTTGGAGCGATCCGGTTTTTTCGTATGTCACACTTCCAGGCCGGCTCTTTCTGCCAGGCCTGTTTCCGGTTCAACACCTATATCGGCATGGCAATTGTCCTGTCGGTTCTGGGAGAAGAAGGGGTCCGCCATTTCGGGATTCTGGCAGGCATTGTCATTCCGGTGATCAATGTATTGTCGGTATCGGTGCTGGTGTGGTATTCAGACCAGAAGCTGGCACCCCGGGAAAAAGTGCGGTATTTTATCCGGGCACTGGTATCCAATCCGTTGATCATCGGGTGTGCTGCCGGATTTTTGTTTTCCCGGTCCAGCCTTGATTTTCCTTTGTTTGTCCACAATAGTTTTTCATTGATGACATCTGTAACTT
>JAABSS010000141.1 GCA_011390235.1 Desulfotignum sp. | reverse complement strand
ATCTGCGATCTGATGGATGACAAAACAGGGCGGCCAAAAGGCAGCAGCAGGGAATTGATTTCATTTGTCACAGACCGGCCCGGCCATGATATCCGGTATGCCATCAATGCAGACAAATCCTTTGAAAAAATCGGATTCAAAGCCTGTTATTCCTTTGAACAGGCATTGTCCGCCACCATTGACTGGTACCTGGAAAACATGAACTGGGTCAGATCCGTGCAGACCGGGGCCTACCGGGAATGGATCAAGACCCATTATGACAAGGCCCCATAATAATGATAAGGCCCCATAAAATGTGAACCCGCAAAAAAAAATTACTGCATGCACGGTCTGGACTACTATCTTTTTTTTATTTTTGTCTTGCTTTTTTAAAAAATCTGGATTAGGTGTGAAAACATAGCGATTCCTGGTGGTTTAGTGATCCCGGTTTCTGTCGTTATCAACTGCGTAATGACTTAGATTGTTTTTCTTACTGACGCTGTTTTTCTGCCATACGGTTGCATCTCTTTTTTCGGTCTGGATCTCCTCTTGAGTAAAAAAATCACGGAATCGTGAGGGAATCAGGGACAAGTGCCGTTTTTTTCACTAAAGGAGAAAAGTTAATTGTGGAACCAAAAAAGGAGAAAAAACACATGACAAAAACTAAAGTGTACGTGAAAATTGTTTTGATAGGATTGCTGCTGCTGGGTTTCATGGTACCTGTTGTCTCAGGTGCCGGCAAGGTCAACATTAATACTGACGGCAAGGAACAGCTGATGACCCTCAAAAACGTCGGGGATGTGGTGGCTGACAGAATCATTGCGTACCGCGAAGCCCATCCATTCAAGACACCTGAAGATTTTATGAAGGTAAAGGGCGTAGGGACGAAAACCTTTGAAGCAAACAAGGATAGAATCATCATTAAAAATGAATGATGGTAATAATGATGATATTGTAGCTTGTTTGTCCCTGATTCCCCAAGTTAAAAAATCATTGCTTGCACACCCTGAATTTTGTATTATTTTTGATGACCATGTTGTACAAGACAGCATGGTTTTTTTGTGAACAGGTGAATGCAAAAACAAAAGAGGGTGCAGTGGACAGAGTAAAAAAATTCCGGAAAACAGCATTCTGGGTGATATCAATTTTTATGCTGGCAGTGGCTGCAGGGCTTGGAGCGGCAGCTTACTATGGTCTTGAACAGGCTGTAGCGATATTTGCCCCGGATGCCGGAAAACCCTTGCCCGGAAGCCAAATTGCTGAAATGGCGGCACTTTTGCAGGCAAAATTTTATGTGTGGGTCCTGCCTGCGGTGGCTGGAGTCATGCTGGTGCTGGGCTGGATTCTCTGGCTGGTGATGGGCATTGCCCTGGCCCCTGTGGTTAAAGCCCCTGTACAGGCAGAATCCGCTAGAACCGCACCCAAAGCCGGGAAAAAAGATTTTCTGGACCAGAAAATTCAACAGGATCGCAGGCAGCGATTGTTTCTTCATTCCCTGTCGGTGCTGCAGCGCGAAGGCCGGCTGCTGGATTTTTTTGACGAGGACCTGGGCCGGTACGAAGATGCCCAGATCGGGGCGGCAGTAAGAAGTATTCAGGAGGACTGCAAGCGGGCCATAAAAAAATATATCGACCCCCGGCCGGTCATGGCGGTTGAAGAAGGTGAAGCTGTAACCATTCCACCGGGATTTGACATGGATGCCATAACCCTTGTGGGAAATGTGGCAGGCGATCCCCCCTTTGAGGGGATTGTAAAGCATTCGGGATGGAAAGCAGGCAAAAAAGAGGTCCCCAAACTGTCCGACATTCAGGACCCTGCCGTCATCACCCCGGCAGAAATACAAATTGGAGACAGGAACACAAGTTGATTTTGGATTTTCAAGACAAACAATATATTATCGGCATTGATCTGGGTACCACCAATTGTGCGGTATCCTATGTGGATGTGGCAGGTTTGAAAGAGGCGGCTGCCAAGACTTTGGACGGGAAATTTCCGGACAAGCGCCAGTGGATCAAACCCTTTTCCATTCCCCAGCTCACAGGCCTGGGAGAATTTACAAAGATTCCCGTGCTGCCGTCATTTTTATATATCCCCGGTGAATATGATATTTCAAAAGAAGTCCTCAAACATCCCTGGAAAAAGCGCCAGGATATGTTTGTGGGGGCGTTTGCCCGGGACCATGGCTCCAAGATCCCCACCCGCCTGGTGTCTTCAGCCAAAAGCTGGCTGTGCAACCCGGCTGCGGACCGCACTGCCAAAATTCTGCCCTGGGGCTCTCAGGGGGTGGAAAAAATATCTCCTGTGGATGCCACAGCCCAGTATCTGTCCCATATCCGGTATGCATGGAACCATTTTGTCAAAGATGAGGACAAATTCATTGAAAACCAGTTTGTGGTCATTACAGTGCCGGCCTCGTTTAATGAGGAGGCCCGGGACCTGACCATGGCCGGTGTGGAAAAAGCAGGCCTGTCAGCAGCGGTCACTTTGCTGGAAGAGCCTTTGGCCGCATTTTACAGCTGGCTGATCCTCCATGAGTCTGACTGGGATCAGCAGGTAAAAGAAGATGATCTTATCCTGGTGTGCGATGTGGGCGGCGGCACCACCGACTTCAGCCTTATTTCCCTGAAGGCCGGAGATCAGGGCACCCCCCGGTTTGAACGCCTGGCTGTCGGGGACCACCTTATCCTCGGCGGGGATAATATCGACCTGGCCCTGGCCAAAATTGTGGAATCGCGGTTCACATCCGACATTGCCCTGACCCCTGATAAATGGAAAACCCTCTGCCATCGGTGCAGGGAAGCCAAGGAACGTATCCTGGAAAATAAAGAAAAATCGGTGCGCATCACCATCAAAGGAGAGGGCAGGGCACTGATTTCCGGTACCCTGTCAGCTGATCTCACCAGAGCGGATGTGGAAAGCGTTTTGCGCAGCAGATTTTATCCGGATGTGGCATCGACTGATCTGAAAGAAGACGATGCGGGCAAAGAAATTGCCGATTTCGGCCTCCCCTTTGAAAAAGAATCTGCCGTGACCAGGCATATTATCCGGTTTCTGGAAAAACACCGCGACAATGTCAAACAAAGTCTTGGCAAGGATGCGCCCCTGCCGGATTATATTTTATTCAACGGCGGCACCCTCAAACCTTCTCTGGTCCAGTCCAGGATCAAAGAAGCCATCCGGCGGTGGTTCCGCACCACAGATTCCCTGCGCCCCCGGGTTTTGGAAAATCCCTACCCGGACCTGGCAGTGGGGATCGGGGCATCCTATTACGGGCTGGTCAAGCAGGGCATCGGGGTAAAGGTGGGCTCCGGCAGTCCAAGAAGTTATTACCTGGGGGTGGGCATGGCATCTGATTCTGACAGGGGAGGTGTGGATACCGGCTCCGGCACAAAAGAGATCTCCTCCGGCACCGCAGACACCAATCGCAGCAATGCAGGTGCAGGCACAGGCACTAACCGCAGCGCGGTTTGTCTGGTGGAGCGGGGCCTGGATGAGGGATCTGTGATCGATCTGCCTGAAATGGCCTTTGAGGTGCGGGCCAACCAGCCGGTCAGTTTTGATGTGTACAGCTCCAGTTATCGGTCCGGTGATACTGCCGGCAGCATTATTCCCATTGATGACACCCTCACCTCCATGACACCCCTTCAGACCATTATACGGTTTGGCAAAGATGGAAACAAAAAAGCCATTCCTGTAACCATGGGGGCGGAATATACGGAAATGGGCACCCTGTCCATGTACTGCCACTCCCGGGTGAGCGATCATCGGTGGAAACTGCAGTTTCAGCTCCGGGACCAGGCAGGGGACCTGGAGGCGGTTGAAACTGAGGTGTATGATGACAGCCTGATACAGGATGCCTGTCACAAGGTGTATGCCGTGTTCTCAGATCCTGATGGCTCAGGGCTGCAGTCTGTGGCCAGGCAGGTGGAATCCTTGGTAAACCAGGGAAAGGGCAGCTGGCCGTTGTCCTTTTTGCGCACCCTGGCAGACCAACTCATTGACGCCGCTCCCTTGCGGTCCCAGTCTGCTGCACATGAAGCCAGGTGGCTGAACCTCACCGGATTCTGCATGCGCCCGGGGTTCGGGGATGCCTTTGACCAGGACCGGGCCGGAAAATTGTGGAAAATTTACCTGGAGGGACCGAAATTTGAAAAAGCCGTCCAGAACCGGCTGGAATGGTGGATTTTTTTCAGGAGAATTGCCGCAGGCCTGAAAGCCGGACAGCAACGGCAGTTTTTTCAAAACATTGCTCCAATACTGGTGAAACCCAAAACAAAGCTGCCCCCCCAGGAGGAGGTGGAGTTGTGGATGGTGGCCGGCAATCTGGAGCGGCTTTTGATCA
>JAABSS010000140.1 GCA_011390235.1 Desulfotignum sp. | reverse complement strand
ACTGATATCCCTGTAATCATCTGCACCGGATTCAGTGAAAGGATCAACAAAGAAATTGCCGCAACAAAGGGAATAAGGGAAATTTTGATGAAACCGGTGGTGATGAAGGATCTTGCCCACAAGGTGCGGGAGGTATTGGATACAATGAAAAAATAGAGTTGAGTAATGAAATCCAAAATTCCTGGATCATTGATAAATTATCCCATGGCTGAAAATTTCCAGGATTATTTGCTTTGTGATACCAAAGGTATTCAAAACCTGTTATGGTCCTTTAGAACAGGAAAGATTGGTCATGAATAGTTGAACCTGATATTGGCTGGATTGAATTTCTTTTACATTACAAAACGCCTCCAGGTATTAAAAGGTATGATATGGCTAAAAACCCCACATATTAAGAATTGGAAAACGGGTTCATGAACTGGAAAAAATTGAATCTGAAAGTAACCAGGGAGAAGACATTGTTCAGGATGGATAATATCGATGGTTTTTAGAGAATGCGAACGAATTGATCTTGGTGGCACAGAATGGGTTGATCAGATTTGTAAATCAGAAGGCTTGATTACCTGGGTTATTCGCTGAAAGAATTAAAGGACAGACCATTTATCAAATACATATACCCGGAAGACAGGGAAAAAATACCGAGCGATATTTGAAAAGACTGAAAGGCAAAGACCTGCATGGTTTTTATCCTTTCAGGGCTGTTGATTGAGATGAAATGTTTCGTTGGATGGAGATTAATGCCGTCCGATCCGAATGAAATTAGGAAACCGGCAACACTCAATTATATAAACAACATCACCTATTGCAAGCGTGTGGAAGAAGGATTGCGGAGGAACGAAACGGATTTGAGAGGATCACAGCGGATGGCTCATGTCGGAAGTTGTCGCCTGGATATAGCAACAAATCTGGTTGTTTAGACGGAAGCACTCTACAATTTGTATGAATTTGATCCATTACTTCCATCTCCGCCCTATATACCGAGCATATGAAACTGTTTACTCATGAAAGCTGGGAAAGGCTGTCCACGGCCCTGGCAGAGAGAAAAGGAATTAAAAAATGGCAGAAGGCGGCAAACCATATTGGTAGCAGTTCACCGAGGCGAAACAATAAGTCGCGGCCTTCTTGCTCAAATACTCAGAGATTGTGAAATTTCGATAAAGAAACTCGAAAAAATGCTCTGAGCGAACTCGATTGACCGCCAACCTGTAAATGAATTTCCGGGGTTGCCCTGAAATACCATTGACTCTGTGCGACACAAAGTGGTAGTTTCCAGGCCATTATACTGAGACAGCTGTATTGCACATTCTATGGACGGTCTGGAGGCGCATGGAAGGAATTTTCAATAAAGAAAATGATATCATTGATACACTGTTTTACCAGAAACCATTATCCGCCGTCCTCCGCATCCTGATCCCCCTGTATGTCACCTATATTATTTTTACATTGGGTATTTTCCTGGTTTTTATTCCCCGGCATGAAAGCCATTTGCTGGATCAGAAAAAAGAGACCATCCGCCAGTTGACCAACAGTGCCGTCAGCCTGCTGGCCGATTATGAATCCAGGATCAGTCAGGGGGAAATGACCCGGGAAGGCGCCAGGCAGAAAGCGGTCGACCGGATACGCAACCTGCGGTACGGTCTCCAGGGAAAGGATTATTTCTGGATCAATGATATGCATCCCTTCATGATCATGCATCCTTTCAGACCGGAGCTTGAAGGAGAAGACCTGACCCAATTCAGGGATTCTACGGGAAATTATTCATTTGTGGAAATGGTGCAAACCGTCAAGGAGAGCGGGGAAGGGTATGTCAATTATCATTGGCAGTGGAAAGACATGCCTGAAATAATCGCTCCGAAAATGTCCTATGTTAAAGGCTTTGCGCCATGGGACTGGATCATCGGCACTGGTATCTATATGGATGATATCACAAAAGAGATCACTGCCATCACCCGGCATCTGATACTGATATTCGCGGGTATGCTGTTTCTGGTCATCCTCATGTCTTTTTACATTTCCCGGCAGGTGATCCGGATCGACCAGAAGAAAAAACAGGCTGAAAAAGACAGGCAGCTGAATGAAGAGGATTTGCGCCGGAGCGAAGAAAGATACCGGCTTCTGGCTGAAAATGCCACTGATGTCATCTGGATTATGCAGACGGACAATCTGGAACTGTCCTATGTCAGTCCGGCCATAGAAAACCTGTTGGGGTATGGCGTTGAGGCATTCATGCAGCTGGACATAAACACCTACATGGGTGAGGCATCCATAAAAAGAATCAAAGAGGTCATTGCAGCAGAGTTTGCAAAGGAAAATGACCCGGATGCAGCCCCGAACCGTATGCGGACCCTTGAACTGGAGATGTGCAACAAAGACGGAACAGCGGTCTGGGTGGAAATCGTTGCCCGGTTTTTGAGAAATGATAACGGCAGTCCGGACCGGATACTGGGCACCTCCAGGGATATAACACAAAGAAAGCGCCTGGAAGAGCGCATCAAACAAACCCAGAAGATGGAAGCTTTGGGCACCCTGGCCGGGGGGATTGCCCATGATTTCAACAATATCCTTTCTTCCATCATCGGGTTTACAGAGCTTGCCAAGCTGGATCTGTCTGATAATGCGGAAGCACTTGCCAGTCTGGAGCAGGTGATGACAGCCGGTCTTCGGGCCAGGGACCTGGTCCAGCATATCCTGACTTTCAGCCGAAAGGCCGATGTCCAGCACCAGGTCATCGAAATTGTTCCCCTGGTCAAGGAATGTCTGAAATTCATAAAGGCATCTGCTCCACCGGATATCGCAATCAGGAAAAAAATGATGGGAAAAGAGGTTACGGTTCTGGCGGACCCCACCCAGATTCACCAGATGATCATGAATCTTCTGACCAATGCTGTCCATGCCATGAAAGAGTCCGGCGGGACATTGGATGTAACAATCAAATCAGAGGTCATTCATACGGATGAAATCCTGCAGACCCAAAATATCAGTCCCGGTCGATATGTTCAGGTCCTGATTTCCGATACAGGGTGCGGTATTCCCGAAGCATTGACGGAAAAGATTTTTGAACCGTTTTTCACCACAAAGCGCAGGGGCGAAGGCACCGGAATGGGGCTGTCCACTGTTTATGGTATTGTCAAGGACCTGAAAGGAGATATCTCAGTTTACAGTGAACCGGGAACAGGAACCACATTCCAGGTCCTGATCCCGGAAAAAAAGACTGGTGCGGATCAGGAAACCTTCCTGGCCCGGGCAGCCCTGATAACAGGCAAAGGCAGCATTCTGGTGGTTGATGATGAACCATCCATTGTGGCCTGGACATCAAAGGTGCTGGCAAAACTCGGGTATGCGGTAGCCGGTGTTTCAGGGGGACAAAAAGCCCTTGACATGCTTGCACAGGACCCTGACCGGTTTGATCTGGTCCTCACTGACCTGGCCATGCCGAAAATGGACGGCCTTGCATTATCGCAACAGATTAACCGCATCTGTCCGGATATCCCCGTAATTTTATGTACAGGTTTCAGTGAAGGGTTGAAGCCAGACCTGATTGAAAACTGTAATATCTTTGCCATGATCATGAAGCCCATGATCGCCAGTGAGCTGTCAGCCATTGTTAACAAGGCATTGGAAAAGAGCAGGCAAAAGGAGCAGACCCAATGATTGAAGTGCTGGTCATCGATGATGATGAGAAAATCTGTCTGTTTTTTACCAAACTGCTTGCCCGTATGGGACACCAGTGTCACAAGGCCCACACCCTGGAACAGGCGCGTTCACTGTTTTTTTCCCATGCATTTGATCTGGTCCTGCTTGATCTTGAACTGCCTGACGGCAATGGTCTGGACCTGCTGCCGGAGTTCACGGCATCAGACGCGGCACCGGAAATCATCATTATCACAGGAACCGGCGATGCCAGGGGCGCCAGACTGGCTTTTAAATACGGGGCCTGGGATTATATCCAAAAGCCCTTTCTTTTAGATGACGTATCCTTTTCCATAAACCGGGCTATCCAGTACCACCGGGAAAAGCAGCATACCAGGACCACAGTTCCCCTGGTAAGAACGGGGATAATAGGAGAATCCAGTGCATTGCAGCAGTGCCTGGAAAGTGTGGCCACCGCAGCTGCCACAGATGCCAGCGTCCTGATCACCGGCGAGACCGGTACAGGCAAGGAACTGTTTGCCAGGGCCATCCATGAAAACAGCAAACGCCGTTCTTATCCGTTTGTGCCTGTGGATTGCGGGGCACTGCCGGATACACTGGTTGAGAGCACGCTTTTCGGCCATGAAAAAGGGGCTTTTACCGGTGCCGGGAAAAAACAGGAAGGGTTGATC
>JAABSS010000139.1 GCA_011390235.1 Desulfotignum sp. | reverse complement strand
CCGGAACGGTGAACTGGATGATTTGAAAGGGGTATCCATCTTTCTGGCATCCCCGGCATCCGATTATATTACCGGGCAGACCATCTATCTGGACGGAGGCTGGACAGCCAAGTAAATCTCTTGAAGGCATGAAATTATAAGTCGGTTGCCCAGGACTCATTCCGGGGCAACATTATAAATGCAGGACAAAAAAGGTTACCTTCTGTCCGACATTGGACAGCATTCATTTATCAACACCACTGGCATCACGGATCTCAGTGGAATGGGAAAGTAACAGATCATGAAAGCACTCGTATACACTGATACCAATAAAATTGTCTATCGTGATGAACCAGCTCCCATACTTGAACCGGGCGATGTTCTTTTGAAAGTTGAGGCCACAGGTATCTGCGGGTCTGATATGCATGCTTACCACGGGAAAGACCCGCGGCGGGTACCGCCCCTGATCCTGGGCCATGAAGTGGCCGGCACCATCGCCTCGGGCCCCCAAGAGGGCATCCGTGCCGTGATAAACCCTTTGATCACCTGCGGTACTTGTGGATATTGTGATACCGGGTTTTCAAACCTCTGTGCCCAGCGGGAACTGATAGGGATGCGGCTTCCAGGCGCCTATGCCGAATATACCAAAGTCCCGGCCCGAAACCTCATTCCGATTCCCCACCAACTGGGCTTTATCAAGGCCAGCCTGGCAGAACCAACAGCCACGGCTCTGCATGCGTTGAACCTGGCCAGGATAAAATCCTTTCGCCCTTTGGCCGAACTCAAGGTACTGGTGATCGGCGGCGGGGCCATCGGCATGCTCACCGCTCTTTTGCTCAAAGGGTATGGGTGTACGGATATCCTTCTGGCCGAAACCAATGATCTGAGGGCAGAATCCGCAGTCGACCATACCGGGTGCCGGGCATATAACCCGATCACGGATTCATTGGAAGCCCCTGACTGTTTCGATCTGGTACTGGACTGTGTCGGGGGTGAAAAAACACGGCATCTGGCGACAGCGGCCGTAAAACCCGGCGGCATATTGGTCCATATCGGTCTGATGGACTCTCTGGGCGGCCTGGATATCCGGAAAATCACCCTTTCTGAAGTCACACTGATCGGTGTATACTGCTATACTGCTGCGGATGTCAGGGCGGCGGTGAACGCCATTGACACCGGGTTGCTGGGGGATTTAAGCTGGGTGGAAACCCGGTCCCTTTCCCGGGGTGCTGAAGCGTTCTCGGATCTGGATAACGGATTGAGTGCAGCAGCAAAAATTGTACTGCTGCCCGACAGTTAAAAAAGTTGTGGTGCAGACAATTGCCGTAACCACCCGACCCGCTGGTCCTGCCGGCGGATGGATTTATGCCAATTGTTTACACCAGATGCAGCCATGCGGAAAAGGAAACCGCAGACAGCAAAGTTGACACGGAGACGGCTGTGGCGGCAAATTCTACATCACCGTTCATTTCCACGGCCATGACATAGCTGACAGTGGCTGACGGCGTAGCCAGCAGGATCAATCCGGGCAGGTACAGGTCCGCCGGCAGCCCCCAAACGGTGTAAAACATCAGCCCGAAGGCCGGCAGCAGGCCCAGCTTGATGCCTGAAACCGGCAGCACCCGGGCTAGTTGGGTTTTCATCAGATCAAAGTTCAAAGATGCACCAATCAGCAGCAGTGCCAGGGGCAGGGCCATGCCACTGAAAATGTCCAAAGTCCGGGATATGATCACGGGCAGGGCCGCATCGGTCAGGGAAAAAGCGATACCAGCACCTGCTGAAAGAATCATGGGGTTGCCCAGAATTTTGGATACCATTTTTCCAATGCTTTTCCTGACAGAATCCTTGCCTCCGTAAAGGATCAGAATAAAAACGGAAAGCAGGTTCTGAAAAATCATGATAAAGCCCAAGAGAAGACTGGCACTGGTAAATCCTGCCTGATCCAGGTAGTAATAGGCCACTGCCAGGCCGATATAGCCCAGATTTCCGTGATATCCGCTCTGCACGAATGTCCCAAGGCAGCGATACGGCACCTGAAACACGCGGCCCAAAAGCCAGGTCAGACAAAACGAGGTGCCGACCGCCGCCAGGGTACATCCCATGACAAGGGGATGAAAATCAGTTTTTAACGATCCTTTGGCAATGGCGGCAAACACCATGGCCGGAATGGCAAAATAAAACACCAGGCGATTGGCAGGGCCGACAAATGACGGGGGGATAAATCCCCGCCTGCCTGCCAGCCACCCCAGAAAAATCATACTGAATATGGGGATAATGGTGTTAAGAATCTGCATTGGTATTAATGTGATACTGCTGCATGAGACGGTAGAGATGGCCCCTGGAAAGACCGGAGATCCTGCAGGATTCTTTGATGTTTCCCCTGGTGACGACCAGCAGATGCTGCAGATATGCAGCTTTGGTGTTTTCAATATGGTCTTTGAGGGGCGGTATGGTTTCCCCGGGGTCCGAAGCGGATGTCCGGGGTTTTTCTACAGAACTGCCGGCATTGCCTCTGGCTGCAAATTTATGCCGGATGTTAAACGCGCGGATATGTTCAGGCAGGTGGTGGGGAAACAGTGTGGCCCCGTCCCCTGCTTCCGCACACACCAGATCCAGGGTATTGAAAAGTTCTCTCACATTTCCCGGCCAGTCGTAAATCTGCAGCTCGTCAATAAATGCCCGGGACATGTTGCATACATTCTTGGGATAAAAACCATTCTGTCGGCTGATATGGTTCAAAGAAAGAACAGCCACATCCCTGCCCCGCTCTTTCAAAGGAGGCAGGTGAATGTTCATGGAAACTATTCTGAAAAACAGATCTTCCCTGAATTTGTTTTCTTTTACCATATCCTCCAGATTGCGGTGGGTGGCACATATCAAACGGAAATCGCTTTTGACTTCAATTTTCCCCCCCAGGGGCCGAAATTTTTTTTCCTGCAGGGCCCTGAGAAATTTTTTCTGGACATCAAAGGGAAGCTCTCCGATCTCATCGAGAAACAGGGTGCCTTTGTCCGCCATTTTCATCAACCCTGTTTTTTCCATATCCGCACCGGTGAAAGCCCCTTTTGTATGGCCGAAAATCGTACTTTCCACCAGATGCTCGGGCAGGGCCGCACAATCCACCACCACAAACTCAGCAGTGGTTCTTTTGCTGTTGGCATGGATGGCTTTGGAAAAAAGCTCTTTTCCGGTCCCGGTCTCACCGGTTACCAGTACCGGGATATCACTGTCTGCCGCCTTGGCGACCTGTTCCAGGCAGTGTGAGATCACACGGCTCTCACCGATGATGCCTTCCCGGTTGAGGGGTTCTTTGGGATGTCTGGCCTGTTTCTGCCGGCGGTACTCAACCGCTCTTTCCAGGGCAAACCTGAAATTCTTGGAAGAACCGGTTTTGGAAATATAATCCCAGGCCCTGGATTTCATGGCGATTTCCGCCCCGTCAACATTTTCATCCCCTGTGATAATAATAATCTCCGGTGCTGATGGATGCTGCCGGATCGTATCGATGGCCTCAAGGCCGTTGCCGTCGGGCAGGTGCACATCCAGAAAAAGGATATCCACGCTGTGTGAAAAAATTTTTGACAGGCCCTGTTTCAGGGTCAGTTCATAAGAAACATCATACCCCATGCCGGTGAAAATTTTGGACAGGAATCTGCACACCTGTTCATCATCATCGATAATCAAAACATCATTCATACCGCTGTTTTCTTTCATCATTCCCTGGTTTCTGTTTTCCGGCGCATGGATATGGTGTCGGTTATATCTTCAAACATGGCAAACACCTGAAACGGTTTGTCCTCGCCGTCATTGAATTCAGGGATGGCATCCACCTGTATCCATCTGTGCTCCTGCAGCCGGGGATGAAACACCCCCATGACAAACTGCCTGACCGGCCTGCCGGTTTCCAGGGCGACCATTGACGGGTGCCGGGGTCCGGGAAGTTCAGATCCGTCAGGTTTCAGGGCCTTCCAGTCCGGGTCCATGGAGGTTCTGCCGTTCATCTGGTCAAGGGTCAGACCCAGAATTTTTTGTGCCGCAGGGTTGGCGGAAATGATCCGGCCGTCTGCACGCTGGTATACCACCCCCTGGTGCATTCTTTCAAAAAGGGTATTGTATTTGAGCTGGGCCTCTTCCAGCCTGATACACATTTTCTGCTGGTCTGTAATATCTTCAAAGCTGACGGCCAGCTTGTTTTCCGGCAGGGCAAATGCCACCACCCGGTAGATCCCTGAATGGGTGTCATCCTCATATTCCAGTTCATCCAGGCGGCAGGGTTCTTTGGTATGCAGGGCCTGTTTGAATTTGTCATAAATCCTCAGCTCCTTTGCCCTGGGCCAGATCTGGTCAAAGG
>JAABSS010000138.1 GCA_011390235.1 Desulfotignum sp. | reverse complement strand
CCAGGCCATTGCCGCGGCCCGGGCCGGCATATATCCGGCCTCCATCGCCACCGACCTCACACCGGAGCGGCTGGCGCGCTTTTTTGCAGCCGAGCCGGGCGAGAGTGCCTTTCGCATCCACAAAGGCATCCGGGACATGCTGGTTTTTTCCGAACAGAACGTGATCAAAGACCCGCCCTTTTCCAAACTGGACCTGATCAGTTGCCGCAACCTGCTGATCTACCTGGGCGGCAATCTGCAAAAAAAGCTCATCCCGCTCTTCCATTACGCTTTGAACCCCGACGGATATCTGTTTCTGGGGACCTCCGAAACCGTGGGCGAGTTTGGCGATCTTTTTGCAGCGCTGGACCGCAAGCAGAAGACCTTCCGGCGCAAGGAAGACCACCTCGGCACCCGGCGCGCAGGCCTTGGGCAATTCCTGCCGCCCATGACGGTGCCCGATACAGGGCATCTGCGTTCTGGCGAGAAGCCGGTCTATCCCCGGAAACTGCCGCTGCGCGAGCTGACCGAACAGGCCCTGCTTCAGCAGGTTGTCCAGGCCGGGGCCCTGGTCAACGCTCAGGGCGACATTCTCTATCTCCACGGCCGCACCGGCATGTACCTGGAACCTGCCCCCGGAGAGAGCGGACCCAGCAACATTTTGAAGATGGCTCGGGAAGGATTGCGGCGCGACCTGACCACGGGGCTGCATAAAGCTGCACAAACCAGGGAAACCGTGCGGTGCCCGGGAGTGCGGGTGAAGACCAACGGCGACTTCACCACCGTCACTCTGATTGTCCGCCCGGTGGCCGTTGCCCCGTCGGCTTCACCTGAGCCGCCCTTGTACCTGGTCATTCTGGATCCGGCACAAGAGCCCGGAATCGGTGATACGTCATCATTACCTGATGGGCAGGCCGGCAAGCCGTCATCGGAAGAGCCGGGCAGTGAGGATGCCGACACCCGCATCGCAGCGTTGAAACAGGAACTGCGGGCCAAGGATGAATATCTTCAAACCTCCAACGAAGAACTGGAGACCTCCAACGAAGAACTCAAGTCGTCCAACGAGGAGATGCAGTCGGTGAACGAGGAACTGCAATCCACCAACGAGGAGCTGGAAACCTCCAAGGAGGAGCTGCAATCGGTCAATGAGGAGCTGTCTACGGTCAACGCCGAGCTGCAAACCAAGGTGGCCGACCTCTCGTGCGCCAACAACGACATGAACAACCTGCTGGCTGGCACCGGCATCGCCACGGTCTTCGTGGACCACCGGTTGCGCATCCTGCGCTTCACCCCGGCCGCCACCAAAATCATCAACCTGATCCAGAGCGACATCGGCAGGCCCGTGTCCCACATCGTGTCCAACCTGCCCGGCTACGGCACCCTGAATGAGGACATACAGGCAGTGCTGGACACCCTGGTTTTAAAAGAGCGCGACATGCAGAGTTCCGAGGGGCGGTGGTACACCATGCGCATTCAGCCCTACCGCACCATGGATAACGTCATCGAGGGCGCGGTGCTCACTTTTGTGGATGTCACGGCGGGGCGCAAGCTGCAAGAGGCCCTGCGGGTAAACGAGGAGCGGCTGCGGATCGCTCTCAGCGCTACTTCCATTTCTGTTTCCAATCAGGACGCGGATCTGCGCTACACCTGGATTCACAACCCCGACCCTGGTTTTACGTCAAAACAGATCATCGGCAAGACCGACACCGATCTCCTGCCGGAACAGGAGGCCGCCGTACTGACGGCCATCAAACAACAGGTGCTGGAAACCGGAAAAGGTGCGCGGCAAAACGTCCGGACCACGATTGCAGGCAAAACCCTTGTGTATGACCTGACCGTCGAACCATTGCACGATAACACCGGCGCCGTAGTCGGAATCACCTGCGCCTCGCTGGACGTCACAGAGCAACAAAGCCGGGAACGGATGGGAGAAGATAAACTATGACAAACCAGAACAGCCACTCCAAAGACGCTGCGGATTTACTGCAAAAGGCCGAAGCGCTTGCCCGGAAACAGGCTGCCCGGACACCCGAAGACAGCGCTGCCCTCTCCCCCGAAGAAATTCGAAACATACTCCACGAATTGCGGGTGCACCAGATCGAACTGGAGATGCAGAATGAGGAGCTGCGCACTGCCCAGACCCAGATCGAAGCCGAGCGGGCGCGCTATTTCGATCTCTATGACCTGGCCCCGGTGGGATACTGCACCCTGTCCGAAAAGGGACTGATCCTGGAGGCCAACCTCACCGCCGCCACATTGTTGGGATCGTCCCGAAGTCAATTGGTCACGCAACCGCTCTCCCGCTTCATCCTCAAAGATGACCAGAACATCTACTACCTGCACCGCAAGAAACTCTTTGAGACGGGCGTACCCCGGGAATTCGAACTGCGGCTGGTCAAATCGGATGGCACGCTCTTCTGGGCTCACCTGAAGGGCACCGCAGCTCAAGCGGAAGACGGTACGCCGGTCTGCCGTGCTGTGCTGAGCGACATTACCGAGCGCAAGCAGGCTAAAGCGGAACGGGAGAAACTCCAAGCCCAGCTCAACCAGGTCCAGAAAATGGAATCCATAGGCCGCCTTGCCGGCGGCGTAGCCCATGATTTCAACAACATGCTGGGGGTAATTCTGGGACATACGGAACTGGCCTTGTTGCAGGCAGATGAAAATCACGATCTGTATTCCGACCTGAAAGAAATTCAAACCGCAGCGAAGCGTTCAGCCAATCTCACAAAACAATTGCTGACTTTTGCCAGAAAAGATATCATTTCTCCCAAAAAGCTGGATTTGAATGATACCGTGGAGAGCATGCTGAATATGCTGCGTCGGCTTATCGGGGAAGACATCGATCTGGTATGGCAACCGGCTACTCATCTGTGGCCGGTGAAAATGGACCCGTCACAGATTGACCAGATCCTTGCCAACCTCTGTGTGAATGCACGGGATGCCATTTCCGGAGTGGGCAAACTCACCATTGAAACTGGAAGAAAAACATTTGATGAAGAATACTGCAAAGAACACGCTGGATTTATTCCCGGTGATTTTGTCCTGCTGGCAGTCAGTGACAACGGCTGCGGTATGGATAAGGACACCCTGGAAAATCTGTTCGAGCCGTTTTTCACCACCAAGGAGTTGGGCAAAGGCACCGGTCTGGGACTTGCCACCGTCTATGGCATTGTCAAACAGAACAATGGTTTCATCAATGTTTACAGCGAACCCGGTCAGGGTTCCACCTTTAGAATTTACCTACCCCGGTTAGTTGCCGATGAAGACACAGACAAAGCCGTGCCTGAGAAAAAGGCAGCCTCCGGGGGAACTGAAACCATTCTGCTGGTGGAAGATGAACCTACCATTCTCAGGATGACCCGGATGATGCTGGAAAGAAAAGGTTATTCAGTGCTATCCGCAGCCACACCCTCAGCGGCCGTGGAAAAAGCAAAGAACCATTCCGGCGCCATTGATATGCTCATGACAGACGTGGTCATGCCGGAGATGAACTGCCGTGATCTGGCTGGACAAATCACTGCGCTTTACCCAGGCATCCGGCTTTTGTTCATGTCTGGTTATACTGCCAACGTCATTGTGCATCAAGGGGTTTTGGATGAAGGGGTGGCATTTATTCAAAAGCCGTTTTCAATGGCGGACATGACAATGAAAATTCGAGAGGTTTTGGACATGGCGCCAGATAAAAATCAGGGATGACTGAAATCAAAAATCATCCGATATCGAAAATTTCCGATTAACTTTTGCTTTATTAGGTTGAATAGCATTCAAAACTGCAGTATACACAGGCCACTATACCAACATGTTGCCTTAGGAGAACTGGATGAAAGACTCTCACTATTTAAAGAACGAAATATATGGGCTTGTCTCAAGCAATCCGGATATTTTCGAGTTCCTGCAAAATGGTTCTCTTGACGGTCTGTGGTACTGGGATCTTGAGAACCCAGAGAACGAGTGGTTGAATGCACGGTTTTGGGAACTGCTTGGATACGACCCGGAAGAAAAGAAACATCTTGCTAAAGAATGGCAAGACCTTATTGATCCCGAAGATTTGAAAATAGCGACAGATAACTTTAACAAGCATTGCGCAGACCCTAGCCATCCGTATGACCAGATAGTTCGATATAAACACAAAAATGGCAAAACAATTTGGGTGCGCTGTCGTGGTGTTGCCATCCGGGATGAGCAGGGAAAGCCAATTCGTATGCTGGGTGCACACAATGATCTGACCCAGCTAAAGGAACTTGAAGAAAATCTCAGGCAAATGGCCAATACAGATGCTCTCACAGGCCTTGCGAACAGGCGTTCTTTTGACAATCATTTCGAGTGGGCTCTTAAAAACAGGCAGCGAAATTCTGAACCACTGAGCATAGCGATTATAGACATTGATCATTTCAAGATTATAAATGATGCATATGGGCATCAAGTTGGAGATTCTGCTCTGATTGCTGTTGCCTCGGCGATTAAGAAGGCGTGTAGAGGGAATGATTATCCTGCTCGATGGGGCGGGGAGGAATTCATTG
>JAABSS010000151.1 GCA_011390235.1 Desulfotignum sp. | reverse complement strand
GTTCCTTGCAAAATGGGTGTTGTCAAAAAGTACAAAGGCGCTGGCGGTCAGGCCGTCCAGACTGTCATAGACATCACTGAGAAATGCCAGGGTCTGGTCCAGGTCCGTGTCAGTGGAGGTGGGAAGTCCGAAAATCATCAGTCCCAGATTGGAAATGCCTGCCGCAGCAGAGTCCTTCAGCACACACTGGATATCCTGGACACAGGTGCCCTTGTTGACCAGATCCAGCAGCCGCTGGGAACCGGATTCAATGCCCCAGCCGATCCACCGGCAGCCAGCGGCGGACCACAGGGCCAGGCGACCGGGGGTGCAGTCGGCCGTGGGTTTGCCCAGAATATGAAAAGAGATCTTCAATCCCATGGCCAGGATCTTCTCACAGATGGCATCCATGTCCCTGGGCAGAATATATTCATCAGCTGAATAAAAATGGCAGACCCCCAGATTATTTTGGTATGCAGCCAGTTCCGACACAAATAGGTCAGTCGGTTTTCTGCGGTAGCCGCCAAAGGAAAAATTATGGGAGCAGAACCGGCATTTGCGCCAGGCACATCCCCTGGAAAAAAGTACCGGCAGCACCGGGACAGGATTGAAATAGGCACCCAGGGACAGCTGGGAAAAATCCGGGGCTGCAAGATTTTTAAGGGAAATTGTCCGGGATCTGTGATTGGTTCTGATCTCATCACCCTGCCTGAACATCAGCCCTGGAATATCTGAAAATGCCACACCGTTGCAAAGTGCGGCCATTGCATCTTCCCCCTCACCGCAGACAACGGCATCAATCTCAGGGACTGCGGTCAACAGATCCTGAACGGACAGAGCCGACATCATGGCACCGCCCATCACCACCCGGCAACGGGTGCCGGATTTTTTGCCCCCTGCCTGCCTGACGGTGCGGGCCAGGGCAGCGGCAAAGGGCACCTGTTCCGGAAATAGTACGGAAATTCCCACCAGTTCAGGATCAGACAACAGTATCTGTTGGGTGTGACTGGCGAGCAGTGACAAAAAAGCGGTATCTGCCGCCCCGGTGGCAAGAAACGTTTCAGCCTGGCCGCAGAGGCAAGCCATCTGTTTTCTCAGGCGGTCCCATACCGGTTTGATTAAAAGGGTCTGGACGGGATCGGTAAAGGTGCCGGTTTTACCCCGGACAAAATCAAGCAGCTCCTGCCCCTGCGGATCAGCGTTGGCGAGCCGTATCCAGGTATCAATGTTCAGATCAGACAGGCAAAGTCCGGTACCGGGTACGGCCGATGCAATGAACGCCGCCAGGGAAGCAATTCCCAGGGGCACATAGGTGGCACTGGCCCTGGGCGGAAAAACGAGGACCACGCGCATCCGGTCGATCTCCTGTTACCATTTTACATTTACATTGTTTGAAAAATCCCTTTTAGGGGGCGTGGTCTATTAGCACCTTTCCAACGGAAATTCAAGCCGAAAATCAGGCCCCTGCAGGGCATGGGAGTGACAGTGACACCATGACCTGCAGATCCGTTAGGCCACTAATGATCAGATTACAAGATGGTGAAACCGGCTTCTTTCCAGCCGGCAATTCCCTTCTCCAGCACCTGGATCCGGATATAACCCTCGTCCATATATTGTGCGGCAAGCCTTGCCGCAGAGCTGTCGCCAGGTCACCCTCAGTAGAAGATTATACGGGTATCCAATGCCAGGTCCGGCTTCAATTTCAGGAACTCGCTCATGGGGATTGCCCCTTCCAGGTGGGCGGTATCCCTGAACTTATCATCATCATAAATGCACACCAGCAGGGCCATTCCCTGATCCACTGCATGCTTGGCATCTGGCGCTGATATTTTCTGCAACTGGGTCATGAAAAACTCCTTATGAGGCATATAGCCGTTGTTATCATCCGGCAGCTGACAGTTTTTTTACTGAAGGCCGTCTTTTCTTTTAACCTTTAAATACAAATTAAGTCCAGGCTAATTTTTTGCAAGTACCCAAAAATTTTTCAGCTCCACATTCCTGCCCGGCATCAGGAAATTTTCATTCACACAGTACCATAAATCATGGACTTTGCATTGCGAAATCGTTGTCAGTATGCGATAATTATAAAAAAAGAGGAAGAATGAAGATGATGCGCTACGTATTCATACTGCTGACTGTATTTTTCCTGGGATTTCCCTCCTTTGGATCGGCAAAAACCATTTTGACCGGAGAATCTGAAGGCATGGTTTTCCAGGTGGGCGAGATGGTCAGCGGACGGATTTTTCGTATTAAACCTTCTCCCGAGTGACAGAGAAGGCGATAAGAAATCATCCTTACATTATAGGAGACGATATGAAGATACAACCGACAACGGTTTTGATGATGCTGCTGTTGCTTCTGATGGCGGCAGGATGCTCCGGAATTCAGGTAAGCCAGGATTACGAAATGGAAACCCGGTTTTCAAAACTGCAGACCTATGCCTGGAAAGCCCGGGTAGAAAAAAACAGTGATGATATCAGAGAAAACAATCCCTTACTGCACAAGCGGTTTCGCGAGAACATAGACAGGGTATTGAAGGAAAAAGGGTATGCCCGGAAAAGTAATCCTGATTTTCTGGTGGACTACGAATATTCCATAAAGACCAGCATCCATTCAGAACCGTATACCACAGGGTTTGGCTTCGGCTACGGCCCATATTACCGCTATGGCGGCGTTAACATCATGTCAGCACCGAAAGTGTATGAATATGATGTCGGTATGCTGGCCATTGATGTGTATGATGCCGGGTCTGACACACTTTTGTGGCGGGGCATGGGATCAGAAGAAATTGCTTCTCACCCCACCCCTCAAAAGACCTCGGAACTGGTCCAGCGGCTGGTGGAAGCCATACTCGAACAGTTTCCGCCGCAATAGGGAAGATTGGCCAGAAATTGAAATATATTGGCATTGACGGATGCAAAGGCGGCTGGTTTTATATCTGGCTGGATAACGGCCAGTCCTATGGATTCGGCATTCTTGAAACCATTGATGCACTGGCCAGCCTCCTGGACAGTACCGATACCGCCCTGATCGACATGCCCATCGGTGTCATTCTCCATTATAATATTTTATGGCATAGAAGTTGCTTTTATTGAAGCCAGACCGGATGACCGGATAAGGAACATACTGATACCAACAGGAGGAAACAGATGACATCACTGATTTTATATGCCAGTCAATCAGGAAACACCCAGACAACGCTGATATTACTGAATTGAAAGCCGTACTGAAAAAGTCGATGCGGTAACCGCATCCAGCGACGATACAGATTCGGCCGGCACCAAACCCGTTACCGGCAACGATTGGCCTGCAGGTGGCGTTACCACAACGCCACCTGCCCGGGTATCACAGCCTTATTTCACAGGAAAGGAGAGATGAAATGGAAAACTTGTCTTTTGAAAATACCGCCATTGTGGCCTGCGGCACCATGCGCCCGGAACTTAACCACCTCAGGGACCAGGGATTTCTGGACACCCCCCACCTGTTTTACACCACCCCCGGGCTTCACCAGGACATCCATGAACTGGAACGGCAGCTGATCCGATTCATCAAAAAGGCAAAAGACAAGGCCGACAAGGTCATTGTCGTTTACGGCGGCAAATACTGCTATGTCAATGCGGACGATCCCACCCGCCTGATGCAGACCATCATTTCCGAACAGGGGCTGGAAGTCACCCGGGTGGAAGCGACCCACTGCATGAACATGCTGGCCAGCGAACAGGAGATGGAACAGATCAGACAGGAGATGGCCGGCGGTGAGCCGGTCTGGTTCATGACACCCGGGTGGGTCAAATACCGGACCCAGGTGTTCAAGGGATGGGACAAAGGGATCGCCAATGAAAATTTCCCGCGCCATACCGGCGGAGCCATTGTGCTGGACGGGATCGGCTACCTGGACCAGTATATGGCCGAACACCCCGAGGAGTTTCTCGAATACTGCGACTGGATGGGCATTCCCATGCAGGCATATCCCATCACCCTTGACCGGTTCAAAGGGCTGCTCACCGACCAGCTGAAAGTGCTGGCCGACCGGTCTGGATAGCGGCCCTGCCGGTTAAAATATCCCTGATATCCCCGGGACCGGTCCCGGTGATATAATGGTGATTCAATACAGTTTGAAATTCAAGCTGTCCTGCATCAGTTTAAAATGCTTATCCAATGAAAAGATCACGCTGTTGTTTTGAATGGCATTTTGAACAATGATCAGATCTGGAATACCGATCCCGTTAATGCCGTTTTTCAGGCAGATAAACTGAAATGACTGAATTTGTTGCCAGTCTATGGACATTGGCAGCCTGCCCACTTCATTGATGATGTCAATCAGGGCTGTCTGGTTCTGAAGTCTGAGAAAAGGGATCAATTCGGTCAGGATCAGATCATTGACAAAAACGAGATTGCTGTCAATCAGATGGTCCAGTTCATCTGTCTGATTTCCGGATCTGAAATAATCTATCCAGACTGAAGAATCGATCAGTACCCTCATTTACGATTTCTCAGGATATCAAGATCCATGTCCAACGCAACCTTGCCTTTGAATTTTTTCAAGGCGGAAATTTTTGATTTCCTCACAAGGTCTTCTAAGGCAACGGTTATGACTTTTGTTTTTGTTTTGATATTTGTTGCCCGCATCGCTTCATTCACCAGATCTTCAGGTAAATCCAAAGTGGTTCTCATGGCACACCTCCATATGCATAAAAATAACAAAAAATGCATAATCTGTCAACCAGAAGTCAGTGCGCCGGTTCGCCATGTCTGATATACCCATTTGGATACTCAGGAATTATCCCGGCTGGTTTTTTTTCCGATGTTCCTCGATAAAATGCCGCACCCGCTCTTTTGGCTGAAAAATGCCGAAATGCCCTTCACACAGGATATCAGCATCCAGCGCCAGCAGTCTGTCCATGGATTTACGGTAATCAGCCAGGTCCGACTACTGGTCCACTCCCACCCGGGCACCGATGGCCGGGTCATACAGGTTCATGGATTCGGTCCGGGTCCGCCGGGCCATCCCCCGGACAAATCCGATATACCGTCCCTGATCCAGATCCAGGGCCTGGGCATCAGAGGGGAAAATGCTTTTACCGGCCATCTCAAGGGCGGTTTCAAAATCCCGCCAAAGCCGCCAGCCGTCGGGCAGAATCTCCATTTTGACATCCTTGACGCTGCTGTCCCCGGCCCACAGCTCCTGCCACCAGTCAGCCGTTTTGAAGCTGCGGCACCCATCCTCCCAGAACACCTTGCCGTTGGCCTGGGGCCGGGTCAGATGGTCCGGGATGACATCCCCCATTTTCTGCATCAACGCTGGCATCACCACCCCCAGCATCCCGCCGGGCTTAAGAAACCGGCTCAGGTACCCCAGGTACAGCACATCGGTGCCAAAATACTGATAGGCATCAATGGACACCACTGCATCGAAAAACCCTTCCGGAAAAGGCAGTGCATGGGCTTCCGAGCGCAGCGGAAACACCTTGTCGGCAACCCCGGCCCGGACGGCCCGCTGCCAGTTGTGGTCCGGTGTGATCCACAGGTCCGTGGCCCACACCTGTACGCCAAATTCCTTTGCCATAAAAATACTGGTCATGGCCCGGCCGCACCCCAGATCCAGGACCCGCATGCCCGGCTCCAGTGCCAGGACCTCACACAGCCATTCTGCCAGCCATACCGCATTGGGTCCCATCTGGTTGTCCAGCATCCAGTCCGTTTCGTACCGGCTGGACCGGGGGAACTGTTTTTTGTTCAAAAGATGATTAATTCCCATCGTTAGAAAATCTCCTCAAGTTTTTTGGAACGATAACCGGCCATTAAGGGGTTAGAGCATCTACAATAGTCCCTTTCCCAGGCATTCAGCGAAATAACAAAAAGTTTGTCTGACTCTTCTGCAGGTTCTTCCATTTTTGATTTCCACATCTGTAAAAAGGTGGTTTTACAAGCAGAGATCCCCCTTTGATCCCGTATCAGCTGTTGCACCTTATCTTGCCACTGGTCTTTGTAGGCAGCATTGAATTCACGCTCAACATAAGGCTTCAAGCCTTTATTGAGCAAGTCAAGAGCCTCGCCTACCCTGCCATGATTAGTTTTTGCCATGAACCTATCCTCTGTTTGTTATATGTCACACTGCATGGATGTTAATTCGTACGTAACCCCTTCAAGAAATACCTGGAAACTGCGGGATCGGTTTCCATGCCGGGAAAGGGTATGTCCCATGCGGCGCGCGCCAGACACTTTCTGAAATGCCGGTATCAGCTTTTTCATTTCTTTGGACGGTTGTTGAATGGTATCCGGATTTCTGAATCTGGCTCTTTTCCCGATATCGCGCAACTGTTCTTTATCAAAAGCATCTGCCATTGCATCAGGATCTCCGATATACCAGGCTTCAAGTTCCTGGCAGGCAATCCTGACCAGTGATTCGGACCGGCCGCTTCTTTCACATAACTGTTTCAGCCGTTTTTTCAATACATGACAATCCCCGCCGTCATTATCCCGGACAATCACAAACCGGGCACCTGGTTCACACCATGCCCGCAGTTTCCGGGGGATACTTTTTTCCAGATCCTGTTTTCCTTCATGGGCAACACACAAAAACGAGATATCAGGAAAAAAACGCGGCAAAAACGTTTCAAGCAGAATTTTCATGGACCGCTCTTCCAGAAGAAACACCAGACGACTCATTTTGTCCCAACCCCTTCAAACAGACCCTGTTTCCAGAGCGCTCCGGGCAAATCTCCCTCTGCTGCCAGGTTTTGCAGCAGTTGACTTTCAGAGGCCCGCCGCACCTCGGCAAATCCATTTTTTTTAACCAGCCAGTAAATTTCATCCAGTTGCGCTCCATTGAGAAAGTCCGGCGAGTGTGTGGAAACAAATACCTGGCCGCCTCGTCTGGCATAGTCCCGAAATTCTTCGATCAATTCATACAACAGTTCAGGGTATAACTGGTTTTCCGGTTCTTCCACAGCCAGCAGCGGATGCGGCTTTGGATCATAGAGCAGCACCAGATAGGCAAACATTTTTATGGTGCCGTCGGACACATACCGGGCAATGAAAGGATCTTTAAAACTGCCGTCCTGGAACCGCAGCACCAGCCGGCCGTCTTCAGTCGGCTTGGCCTCCACCTTGTTTACCCCGGGCACCCGCTCTTTCATGGCCTCCAAAACTTTGGTGAACTGATCAGGGTGACTTTCATACAGATACTGGGCCACCTGGGCAATGTTGTCACCCCGGGTGGAGAGATGTTCGGCATACCCAGCCTCCACGCTCGGTCGGGCATCCCGGATGTGAAAATCAGATATGTGCCAGTTTTCAATCAGGCTGCGAAATTCTGAAACCACCCGGAACTCCTTGAACTGACCAAGCCCTTTGATGGCCAGTACCCCGGGATCTTCCAGAACATATTCTTTGCGCTCAGCCTTGACCCCGGCCTGGCCATAGGCAGACTCATTGGTGATGGCGGCCCCTTTCCCTCTGGAGAAATCCACAAAATGCCAGGGCTGGCCGTGCTGGCCCCTGCGGAATTTCAGTACCTCCCGGTCCACCAAAGGACGTCCAGATTCTTCACCGATATCCAGTTGATAGGTGGCCAGCCGGCCCCCGCTTTCTCGAAATTTCACGGTGATGCTTATGGGGCCTGATTCACCCCGGCTGACCAGTTCCCGGAAACCTCCCCGCCTTGCGACGGCTACAGCAACATTCTGGGCCAGGGCATCTTTGAGAAAACTGAACACATCAAAAAGGGTGGATTTGCCTGATCCGTTAGCCCCAACTACAACGGCCAGACGGGGCATGTCTTTTAATTCCGCGTGCCGAAACAGACGAAAGTTTTTGATTTCAATACTGTTGATCTGCATGGATCACTCCTGTTGAAAAATATCTGCGTCTTTATACCTGGCATCATCTGATGGGGGTTCAGCCTGTGCCAGTCGGGTACTTTCCGGCCATGCCAGCACAATGCTGTTGTATGCCAGTGCTTCGGCAGCCCAACCTTTCCGCTCGCAGATACTGTAGAGACGGTACGCCAGGTCACGGGCCCTGTCTCCAAAGTCACCACCCAACTGCCGCAGCAGCCCGGCTGCACCGGTTTTTCCTTTCTGGTCCAGGGCCTGGATCAGATACTGGGTAGACTCCCACGCAGTCAAGCGTTTGTCTTTGGAAGGGTCCCAGTCAGCCGGCAACTGATTCTGCCCCCAAAAGCTGCACCGCCCCGGACCGGCTTTTCACAATACCTGATTCAGTCAGCCCTTGTACAGACGTATTTTTTGCCTTGGACAGGGTTTCTGCAACTTGTTTGAAGGCATAAAAATAAGTGAGTTCTATGGCAACGGAACCTATCCAGCTTACATTGACAACGGAAATAAACCCATCAGGCAGGATACCCTTAACTGTGACACCTGGTTTCAATTCTTCAAGCCTGGCCATTTTGTAAATCAATTCCTATTCTTAACTCATTGACTGGATTACATTTTGATTGCTTTGCCATCTTTGAACAATCAGAAACCGCTTTTGAAACTGCTTATCAACATTTTCAATACCTGTAAAGGCATTTAAGAAAATCATGGTATTGCAGGTCAGGTCCCTCCATCCATCCATGATAAACACAACACTTGCCATGCATGAGAGAAGCAGATAATATTGTCAAAACAGACAACAGAGGAGGTAACCCATGGCAATTTATCTGGTACAGCACGGAAAAAGCCTGTCAAAGGAAAAAGATCCGGCAAAGGGGCTGTCTGACACCGGCCGGCAGGAAACAATGAAAATTGCCGACGTGGCCCGGATGTATAAGGTGCCGGTATCAAAAATCCTGCACAGCGGCAAGACCCGGGCCGAACAGACTGCACGGATTTTCAGGGATATCCTGAAGAAGGATGCGCCGCTGGAAAAAGCAGACGGCATCGGTCCGCTGGATGATGTCACCGACTTGGGATCCCGGATTGATCCGGCATCCAATATAATGATCGTGGGGCATCTCCCCTATATGGAGCGGCTGGTATCCTTTCTGACGGGCGGGAATCCGGAGCTGCAGGTGATCCGGTTTCAGAATTCAGGCATTGTGTGCGTGGACCGTGAAGAGAAAAGCTGGTTCATCAAATGGACCCTGAATCCGCACATCAGATGACCTGAGCAGCTCGCGCAGCGCATGATCGATCAAAAATCAGCAGCAGCAGTACCTCAAAGTCGAGGTGATGGCGGCAACGATAACGGTATTCGTTTGCTGTCATTGAGCAGATCATTCTGCAGGACAAGCCCGGGTTGTTTTCCCATGGGCTCAGAACCCTTGGCCGGAGAAAAATTCAACCAGTACACCGATCCTTTCCGGATCACCATTCCTGTCCCTCCCGGGAACCGGTCTGCTCAAACCAGCGGGT
This sequence comes from Desulfotignum sp., assembly GCA_011390235.1. The sequence continues at coordinate 3,702 of JAABSS010000151.1, read as the reverse complement.
CCATTCCAGCTGCTCTTCCTGAATAGATTCATCTGAAAAGATCCGGTCGTATTCATTATTTACCTGTTTTTCTTTCTCGGCCATGATTTTTTCCTTTAAAGCATGGGAAGGTAAATCACGTTGCCGAGCATTTTTCTGGTTTGACTGAATTCGGCATCGTCTCTGATTCCCTGAAGAATTTCAGTCAAAATTACGCCGCAAATACAAATATCTTCTCTGTCGACAATGAGTGTTTCAAATGTATTCACATGCGGTTCCGGTTTTGCGGAAAAAAAATCGATCCAGACCGTTGTATCCACCAGCACCATCATGCGGTTCGTCCCTGCCGCCATTCATCGAGATGACCTTCCCAGTCGATTTTCCCTTTTAATTCAAGTATTTTTTTTTGCCTTTCATGCCTGAGCAGCTCGCGCAGTGCATGATCGATCAAAGCCTTTTGGGTTTTCATGCCGGTGGCTTTCATGCACGCATCGATCAATTTTTCGTCAAGTATCACATTGGTGCGTTTCATGACAACTCTCCTTTAAATATTTACTTGCAATACACATTTTATCACGATTTATGTGTATTACAACAGAAGCGGAAAATTATTTGAAATCAAGCCGGTTGATCCACTTCATTTATCAGCGGGACCAGGATTTCACCCATGGCAATGCTTTTGGGATACGCCACTGCCCCTTCTTTGGGATCTATGGATGGAATCACCTGATGGCTTTTGGGATCAAACCGGAGCCGGCCGTAAACGCCCATCATATCAATCTGCTCCAGAGCGGTAACCACCTTGTCCGAGTCAATGGTGCCGGCCCGCTCGATGGCATCCTTGAGGGCATATACTGCCATGTAGGAGGAAGAGGCGCCCAGGCCTTCCGGTTCGACCCCCCATTTTTCAGTATAGGCATTGTAGAACTTCATGGTCCACGGGGTTGCCTCGGACGGTGCGTTGCCCGCGTTGACCACGTTGCACAGGGTGTATTCCCCTTTGCCTTCTGTGGCGTCCCAGAAACCGGGCTGTTCCGCCGCCGCCAGGGTGGAACCGAAAGGCAGGGCCGGGATTTTCAAATCATACCACTGTTTGAGCAGAATGGCGCTTTCCGGCATGTCCATCCATATGTTGATGATCTGTGCCCCGGTGGATTTGGCTTTGAGCAGCCCCATGGAAAAATCGGTGGCCCCGGTGGGATAGATTTCCGTTCCGGTGACCTCAAAACCCTTGGAACCGGCCACCTTGCCCATGACTTCGGCCGCGCCCCTGGCATGGGACACATCCTGAGCCATGATGAACACCTTGGTCAGGCCGTATTTTTCCTTGAGATCCGCAAAATTGGCGATGATTTCGCCGATGAGATTCACGGCTTCCCCGTGGATCCGGAAGCAGTATTTGAACTTGTCGTAATTGGCCTCCACGGTTTTGTGGTATTTGGGGGTGAGCACCCCGGAGGTGACAATGGAGACTTTTTTGTGTTTGGACAACAGTGACATGGCCGCCAGGGCCGCCTCGGACCGGTTGGGACCGCCCACGATAAAATCCGCCCCCTTGTTGAGAATCAGCCGTTCCACTGCCATGAGGGCTTCACTCACCGGGACGCCGGGTTCCAGGTCCCGGGTATCGATTACCTCCACGGCAAAGGGTCTTTTTGTATCACCCACTGCCACACCCCCGGCGGCATTGATCTCATCTACTGCCAGCCGGATGCCCCGTTCCGCATCCCAGCCGTACAGATAGGCCGAAGACAGCGGGGCCCCCAGCAGAATGGGCTTTTGAGCCACAGCCGGCCCGCACCACAGAACCATGCCCGCCAGTGCGAGCAGGGCAAAACACATACCTGACCTGATACGTTTCATAACCTTTTCTCCTTATGCGTGAAATCAGCACCATCATTGGTACTGTTTTTTATGGCATATATTTTCGGGTGGGGTTAAAATCCCCCGTATCATGGTTCCATCAGGGCCCGGTGGGGAAAGGAGCGGCAGGCAACGGACCGGTTCTGGTTCAATGGCTCCGGGCAATGGCAAAGGGCTGTGCTATGGGTCTTTCTGTTTTGTGCCCTGAATATAAAAGCAAACCGTATGCCATAATTACATTATGAAATCCAAAAATCAAATGAATTGCTTTCACTCCAAGGGTATTTTTTTCTTGTTAAGAAACCGTGCAAAAAAGGAATCAGGAGAATGGACCCATAAATCAGAAAAAAATTTGCCGGCAGATAGAAAAAAATTTTCTATTCAATTTCCGTTGGGACGGATATGATAGCGCTTGATCTTGCTACGCAGGGTGGGCAGGGTGATCTGCAGCAGCCGGGCGGCCCGGGTCTTGTTCCATCCCAGCTGGGACAGGGTCCGGGCGATATGCTGCTTTTCCACATGGGCCAGGGAAAAGGATTCCAGGCCCTGGACGGGTTCGGTGCGGTGCTGGTCCAGAATCCGGTCGATGTCGTCCCTGAGCAGCACATTGCCCCGGCACCCAACCAGGGCCTGGACAATAATGTTTTCAAGCTCCCGGACATTGCCTTTCCAGGTATGCCGCCGAAGGCGTTCCATGACCCCGTCCTGGATCTTGGTCGCAGTGGTGCCCAGCTCCCGGTTGATTTTGGTCAGAAAATGTTCCACCAGAAACGGAATGTCCGACAGCCGCTCTTCAAGGGGGGGCAGGTGGATGGTAAATACTTTGAGACGATAGAACAAATCCTGTTTGAACTGGCCTTTTTCCACCAGTTCGGACAGGTTCTGGTTGGAGGCCGCCACAATGCGGCAGCTGGATTTCAAGACCCGGGTGCCGCCCACCCGGGTGAATTCACGGCGCTGGAGAAACCCCAGCAGCTTGCCCTGGATTTTGAGGGGCAGCTGGGAGATCTCGTCCAGGAAAAGGGTGCCGGCCCCGGCCAGCTCGATCTTGCCGATGGTGGTCTGGTCCGCACCGGTGAACGCGCCTTTTTCATGGCCGAACAACTCGCTTTCGATAATGGTGTCAACTACTGACGAGCAGTCAAACACAATGAACGGGGCTTCCTTGGAAGCAGAATTCATATGGATGACCCGGGCCGTGAGTTCCTTGCCCGTGCCGGTGGCGCCTTGGAGCAGCACGTTCACCTGCCGGCCGCACACCAGACCCATCATCTTGAACACATGGCGCATTTTTTCGCTTTTTCCGATGATTTCCACCGGCGCAGCCGGCTCGGCGCAGGGCGTCAGGGATGGGGTTTTCCGGTCGATCTCAATGATGCGGGCGGCCCGGTCCACGGCCTGCTCCACCTGGTCGATATCAAGCGGTTTGTGGATATAGTCGAACGCCCCGGTCTTCATGGCCACGATGGTGGTTTCCATGTCCTGGAAGGCCGTGATCATGATGATTTTTGCCGGCAGGTTTTCTTTGACCATGGTGGCGAGGAGGTCCAGTCCGTTGGCATCCGGCAGGCGGATATCCAGGATCACCACCTGGGGCCGTAGCTTTCTGAACAGGTCCATTCCCTTGGTGCCGGTGTCTGCAGTCAGGACGGTCAGTCCCTTTTCTTCGAAAAACATGCCAAGGGTTTCGAGAATGGATGGTTCATCGTCAATGACCAGTAATTTTGTCATGAAGGGTTCCGTTTTTCAGGGTTCCGGTCTTGTATGGGAACGTCGTATGTGATTTACCGGTCAAAGTCAAGCCTGTGAGGATTTGGTTGGGATATTTTTCAGTAATATGATATAATTCACAGGTTATTT
>JAABSS010000136.1 GCA_011390235.1 Desulfotignum sp. | reverse complement strand
CCACCATGTCTTCTTCGGCAATCAGATCTTCGATGCTGATATCGGCCGTGCTCTCCACGATCCGGGTACGGCGCGTATCACCGAACTCTTCAGACAGTTCCGTGAGTTCGTCTTTGATCAATCCCCTGACCACCTCGTCACTGCCCAGAATCTCCTTGTACCAGGCAATATCCTTGAGAAGATCGTTGTATTCCGTGATGATTTTTTCCTGTTCCAGGCCGGTGAGGCGCTGGAGCCGCATGTCCAGAATGGCCTGGGCCTGGACCGGGGTCAACTCAAAGGTGGTGATCAGTCCGTTTTTGGCCTCCTCCGGAGACCGGGATCTTCTGATCAGGGCCACCACCTCATCCAGGTGGTCCAGGGCGATTTTCAGCCCTTCCAGGATATGGGCCCGTTCCTCGGCCTTTCTGAGATCATACCGTGTCCGCCGGATAATCACGTTTTTCCGGTGTTCTATGAAATGCACCAGAATATCCTTGATGGTGAGCAGCTCGGGTCGGTTGTTCACCACCGCCAGAAAAATAATGCCGAACGAAGTCTGGAGATTGGTGTGCTTGTACAGCTGGTTGATCACCACTTCCGCCATCTGGTCCCGCTTGAGGCCCACGGCGATGCGCATGCCCTGGCGGTCGGATTCATCCCGGACAAAAGAGGCCCCGGTAATCACCTTGTCCCGCATGAGCTCCGCAATCTTTTCCACCAGCTTTGCCTTGTTCACCTGGTAGGGAAGCTCGGTGACAACAATGGTTTCCTGGCCGGTTTTCTTGTTTTCCTCCACCTCGACCTTGGCCCGCAGGGTGATGATCCCCCTGCCGGTGCTGTAGGCCTCATAGATCCCTTTGGTGCCGTAAATATGGCCCCAGGTGGGAAAATCCGGGCCCGGGATATACTGCATCAGGTCCAATATGCCCATATCCGGGTTGTCAATCAATGCCTTAAGGCCCCCGATCACCTCCAGGATATTATGGGGCGGGATATTGGTGGTCATGCCCACGGCAATGCCGGATGATCCGTTCACCAGCAGGGCGGGAAACCTGGTGGGCAGCACGGCAGGTTCATCCAGGGTTTCATCGTAGTTGGGGAGGAAATCCACGGTCTCTTTTTCCAGATCCGCCAGCATCAGGTGGGAGAGTTTGCGCATTCGGATTTCCGTGTACCGCATGGCAGCCGGGGAATCCCCGTCCACAGACCCGAAGTTGCCCTGCCCGTCCACCAGGGTGTAGCGCAAAGAAAAATCCTGGGCCATGCGCACAATGGTGTCATACACGGCAGAATCCCCGTGGGGGTGGTATTTACCGATGACATCACCCACAATACGCGCGGATTTTTTATAGGGTTTGTTCCAGTCATTGCGCAGCTGCTGCATGGCATACAACACCCGCCGGTGCACGGGTTTGAGTCCGTCGCGCACATCCGGCAGTGCCCGGCCGATGATGACGCTCATGGCATATTCAAGATAGGATTGTTTCATCTCCTTCTCGATACTGGTCAGATTGGTCTCGTTTTGGATCATCTAAATCTTAACTCCGAAAATAAATTAACTTTTTTTTAGTTTTACCGGCTCAACCATGGCTTGAAAACTGGAAAAATAAATATCTGAAAGGGTCAAAAACAAGGTGGCGATCAAAGGACCGTAAATGATCCCCATCAGGCCATACACTTTCAATCCGCCGATGATGGCAAAAAACACGATGAGCGGGTGCATGGCCACCCGGTCCCCCACCAGTTTGGGTTTAAAAATATACTCGATTCCCCAGGAAAGCACCCCATAGAACACCAGAATACCGATGCCCGTAACCACCGAATTTTCAAGCATAAAAAAAACAGCTGCAGGAACCAGGACAATGCCGATGCCCACAATGGGCAAAAAAGCCATAAATCCCATGATCACCCCCCATAAAAACGGGGAATTCAACCCCAGAAACCAGAACAAAAGTCCGCCGGCCGTGCCCTGGATCACCCCGCCCAGGCCGTTTCCGATGAGAACCGCTCCTGCCATTTCATTGAACTTTTCAAACAGTTTTTTGTCATGCGCATCCTGGAGCGGGGACAGGTCATACAGGTATTGCACAAACCGGTGCCCGTCAATAAACATGTAAAATACCACAATGAGCATGAGGAAAAAATAAAACACCAGGTTCAGCAGGTTGGAGGTGATAAATCTGGCCTGCTGAAACAAGGAAAACCCCACCATTTTGCCCAGCTCCGATACAGGAGAAAGCAGTTCCTGCCAGGAAATAACCTTTTGAATGCCTGCCCGGGCCAGAAGATCGTTGATCCGGTCCAGGACCCGGGTATTTTCCAGAACCTGAATCAGCTGGTTTGAAAACACGGCATCCCTGGCCAGGTTATACAGGCCCAGGGCTTCTTTGGACAAAATTCCCACAAAAAAAACCACAGGAATAAACACCACAAAAAAGATGATAACGCAGGTGATCAAAGCTGCCATGCGCAAAGACAGCTTTTTTGTAAACACGGCAAATACCGATCTGAAGATACCGGTCATCACCACCCCGAGAACAATGGTGGCGGTAAAAGGAACAATCAGATTTCCCAGCAGAAAAATGGATATGCAGAAGAGCGCCAGAAAAAAGAAAAATACCCCTCTTTGAAAAATAGTCTGCTCCAAGATATCACCAGTTCGCTGCCCCGGGAAGATTCAGGGATTTAAAAAACCAGGTAAAGCCGCAGCATGCATGGGAAGTCTGCACATCTGCGGCTTTACATTAAACAAAAAAAACAGATTCTAACTGCTGAACAGTCCCAGGACAGCCAGCACCAGAAGCATTTCAAAAACGATGACCTGAACAAAGCTGCCAAAAAAATGGTAGACGATCCCGCCACCGACAATGGCAGGTACGGCTGAATAGATGATTATGCCCAGTTTTCTTGGTATATCCATAGTAAAAACATCCTTTTAGGTCATGATGGGGCCGGACCCGGCCCCACGCAAAATTATTTTAGAATTATTACCATTTATGCGCTTTCAAGTAAAGGACAATCTTATCTTTCAATGATCATGGCCATGCCCATACCGCCGCCGATACACATGGATACAAGCCCTGTGCCATAGCCTTTGCGCTGCATCTGGTGGATGGCTGTGACCATCTGTCTGGCACCGGTACACCCGATGGGGTGGCCGATGGAAATACCGGATCCGAGTTCATTGGGTTTTTCCACATCCATGTCCAGTTCCCGCATGCACCCGATGGCCTGGGCTGCAAAGGCTTCATTAAGTTCGATAAGATCCAGATCACCCACGGTCATGCCGGTCTGTTTCAGCACTTTTTTCACAGCAGGCACAGGCCCCAGTCCCATGTAGGCAGGGTCCAGTCCGCCGGAGGCAAAGGCCTTGATCTTTGCCAGTTTTTCCAGGCCCAGGGCATCTGCCTTTTCTTCGGTCATGAGCAGAACAGCGGCCGCCGCATCATTGATGCCGGATGCATTGCCGGCTGTGACACTGCCGTCTTTTTTGAACGCCGGCCGCAGTTTTCCCAGTTTTTCCATGCTGGTTTCCATGGGGCGCTCATCTGTATCCACAACAATATCCCCCTTGCGGGAGGCTATGGTCACGGGCACGATCTCTTTTGCAAAGGTGCCGTCCTTGACGGCCGCCAGTGCCCGGTTGTGGCTGAGCAGGGCCAATTCATCCTGTTCCTGCCGGGTGATGCCGTATTTGTCCACAATGTTTTCCGCTGTCAGGCCCATGTGGTATCCGTAAAAAATTTCATACAGCCCGTCAAACACCATGAGGTCGTGGACAGGCCCCTGACCGGTAAGTTCCATGCGGTGTCCCCACCTGGCCTTGAGCAGCGCCATGGGGGCGTTGCTCATGCTTTCCTGGCCCCCGGCAAGGATGACATCCGCCTGTCCCGCCATAATGGCCTGGGCACCCAGGGCAATGGCTTTCAGGCCTGATCCGCAGATCTTGTTGATGGTGAATGCCGTGGTATGCCGGGGCAGGCCCGCTTTTATCATGGCCTGGCGGGCGGTATTCTGCCCCTGTCCGGCCTGGAGCACATTGCCCATGATGACCTCATCCACAAACAGCTCTGCCAGGCTGTCATCATAGTCATACCCTTTTTTTTCAAGATCGATCATCCCCTGGTCTTTGAGTGAATCCGGAAAAAAGGCGGCCTGTGCTTCATCCACAGCCGGCCGCAGGCCCACCCGTTTGAGCACCTCTTTCATGACACAGGTGCCCAGATCCACCACAGGCACATTTTTCAAAGATCCGCCAAAAGATCCCACAGGTGTCCGCACTCCGCTTACAATCACAACATTTTTCATTGTATACCTCCATAATTATCACGTTTTATTGATCCAGCGTCCGATTCATCAGTTTTGCATGTATAGTTACATTTTAACTATACCACATCCATCCCAAGGTCCATACCAGACAGCCACGCAAAAAACAAGAAATTATGCAAACAGGCGACAATTGACAAACTGTTCTATTTGCGCAAGACTGTTGCAACTTATGCAGATACGCTTTTACCTTCAAGGACAGTTTACAT
>JAABSS010000135.1 GCA_011390235.1 Desulfotignum sp. | reverse complement strand
CCACCCGTCGGGTGATGTAAGTCCTTCCACGCATGATGTGGACATTACCCGCAAACTGCTGTTTGCTTTGGGGTTTGTGGGCATAACCGTGCATGAACATCTGATTATCGGCAGCCAGGGTGTTTTCAGCTTTGCGGCCCAGGGTTTGATAGACCAATACAATAAGGAATTTCAAAAAACTCAATGAACTCTGAAGAAGAACTGCCCCTTTGTTTTGGTGATCTTGAAAAGGTGTTTCCCATGCAGGAAAACGGGCTGCGCCAGACCCCGGAGGCGTGTTTTTTTCATTGTCCGGTAAAAACCCGGTGTCTGCGCCATGCCATGGCCACAAAAGACGGGGCCAAAGTGGAAGAGGAAATCATTGACCGCAGCGAGCAGGCCGGGCTGATGAATTTTTTTGAACGCTGGTCCCGTAAAAAGCAGGTCCACAGGCGGGTCCAGGCCAGAGAAAAAAGGAGGAACACATGAAATCAGTCAGAGATATATCAGTGGAAAGCAAAAAAATTTTTGTCCGTGTGGATTATAATCTGCCCATGGATGACCAGGGCAATATCACCGATGACAACAGGATACAGCAGACCCTGGATCTGATCCATTATCTTACGGCCAGGCATGCGAAAATCATTCTGGCCTCCCACCTGGGCAGGCCCAAAGGCAAGTATGAGGAACGCCTAAGCCTTGCTCCGGCGGCAGCCCGTCTTTCCGAGATCCTGGGCCAAAAAGTGCGGTTTGTCAAGGACTGTATCGGGCCCGAAGTGGAACAGCAGATCAAAACAATGAAAAACGGGGATATCCTGATGCTGGAAAACCTGCGGTTTTACCCGGAGGAAAAATCCAATGATGCCGGGTTTGCAGAAAAACTGGCATCATTGTGCGATGTCTATGTCAACAATGCCTTTGCCGTATCCCACCGGGATCAGGCTTCTGTCACCGGGATTGTGGCCCATGCCCCGGAATCTGCTGCCGGGTTTTTACTTGAAAAAGAGGTGCGCACATACTACGATCGTGTGGAAAATCCCCAAAGGCCTTTGATGGCAGTCATCGGGGGAGCCAAAGTGTCCGGCAAGCTGGCAGCCCTGGAAAACATGCTCCAGTTTGTGGACCAGATGCTCATCGGCGGTGCCATGGCCAATACATTTTTGCGCAGCCAGGGTGTGGATACCAAAGGATCCCGTGTGGAAAAAGACCAGCAGGAAACCGCTGCCAGGATTATGGAAAAAGCCGGAGAAAAGGGCATTGATCTGATGCTGCCCCGGGATCTGGTTGTTGCCGGGGCCTTTGATCAAAATGCACCGAAAAAGACGGTTTCCCTTGATGCCATTCCTGACGAATGGATGGCCATGGATATCGGTCCCAAAACCATTGACCAGTTTTGTGCTGCCATAGGCAAAGCCAAAACCATTGTGTGGAACGGCCCCATGGGGGTTTTTGAAATGCCTGCCTTCATGGAGGGCACCTGCGCTGTGGGCCGGGCAATGGCTGATGCAGATGCTGTCAGTATTGTGGGCGGCGGTGATACCGGTCTTGCTGCCAGAAGATGCGGTATTGTCGATGAGATCACCCATGTGTCCACCGGCGGTGGTGCTTTTTTACATTTAATGGAGGGGAAAAAACTGCCGGGTGTTGCAGCGCTGGAAAAAGCGTAATCAAGTGGGGTCAGGCTTGGCTTATTGGCTTATTGCAAAGGGCCGCAATAAGCCAATAAGCCAAGCCTGACCCCACGCTCTGACAAGGAATGAAAATGGTTGATTTTTGTATGAAAAGAGAGTGCCTGAGCAGGGAAGACCGGCTCAGAAGATCCTATTATGAAGTACTGCGGGATGAACTGGACCAGTTTGTCATCGGCTATTCCCTGGTGGGATCATACAACAATTTTCTGCGCATGCGCACCCCGTATCCCTTTGTGGAGCTTCGGGAACTCAAGCCCCGGGCCAGAATACCATCCATTGAGTTCGATGCACAGAACTCGTTTCTCATCATATTCTGTGAAGAGGCCCTCCAGGACAAACACAAAAAATATATCCGGTATTTTGATGCCAACAAAACCACCAAGACCAATCTTTTGCGGCATAAGTACTTTCCCAATGTGGAAAACTTCAACCGGAACATCAAGTATTTTGAAACCGACCAGTTTTTTTCCCTGCTCCGGTCCCTTCTGCCGGTGGATTATGCCCTGCTCATCCAGCGCAGCAGACAGACCAGAATCCAGTACGCCCTGACCCATTTTCATGTCCGGGTGGACTGGCCCATTGCCGAAGCATCGGAAGATATGGCCAAGTATCTGCGGTATATCTCCAAAGACCTGTATGAAAAAGGGGACAAATATGCCGAAGATCTCCAGAAAAAACTGTTTGAATACCACGGGGTGCCGGTGATGGCGGGCGGCCGGCGCACCGCTGCTGCAGTGGCTGCCCAGTATTTTCGGCAGATGGACGGTATCACCACGGTGTATGTGTCTTCCAGTGAATCCAGAAATCTGCTGCGCATCGATGAAAAAGGGGTGTCCAAAGCGGTTCTGGTCAAACTGCCTGAAGACAGGATAAAATATCTGTCAGAGCTGGGGGCCATGTCCAGAAACAGTTTTACCAAAAATTATGTAGTTGCCCGCCAGCGCAAAAGTTTTGTATGTATACTCCAGGTCCGGTATGATTATACCAGCCATGCCCTGCCGTCCGAAGGCGGACGGCTGCGGGAGGTCAAGGCCGATGCCAACTGGCTCACCGTGGCGGAAGAGCATCTCCTGCCAAAGCCCTCGGTGATGCACCGGGGCCCCATTCCCTACAAGATGATCTACACCTCTGAAGGCTGATGGTTACAATTTCTTGAGCATGGCGGTTTCATCGCAGTTGGGAAAGCTCACACACCCGATGCAGTCTGACCAGACTTTTATGGGAAGATCGTTTTTGTCGATAATGCCAAACCCGAACTGCTGAAAAAAACTGGGCCGGTAGGTCAGGGTGAACAGATCTTTTATCTTGAAATAAAATGCTTCCTGTATGCTCCGTTCCGCGAGCAGGGTGCCGATTCCCTGGCCTGTGTGCTCCGGGGCCACTGCCAGGGACCGGATTTCAGCCAGATCTTCCCAGCAGAACTGCAATGCGCAGCACCCCACAACCTTGCCGGTTTGGGAATCTTCAAATACCCAGAAATCGCGTAAATGGTCATACAGCTTGCTCAAAGGCCGGGCCAGCAGTTCTCCGCGCTTATTGTACAGCTGAAGTAACGCATGGATGGTATGCACATCATCAAGTATTGCTTTGCGTATCATTTCATGTCCTTACGTTTTTGATCACCGCCTGCATCCTGGGCGGCCTGCACAATGCCAGCACTGTTTTGGTCCAGGATATGACCAGTCCATTATTCTGAAACATATGTGCGGACAGCTTTTTTAAACGCATCATCAGTGAAGGGTTTATGCAGGATCCGGTTGATGCCGGATCTGGTCAGCAGAATCGGGTCAACCGGGATATCACCGTGTTTTTCTTCCACAAAGTCGCTCTGGGTGGTGATCAACAATATCGGCAGCTCTTCCGGCCCATATTTTTTACGGATTTCGCGGGTCAGTTCCAGCCCGCTCATGCCGGGCATGTTCAGGTCGGTGATAACCAGATCCGGTCGGGTTTTCACAATTTCAGAAACTGCCGATTCCGGTTGGTGAAAAACCCTGCAGGACAGGCCCATTCCGGATAATTTGTTCTGGTAGAGCCGGAGCATCATTTTGGAATCATCCACCACAATGATTCCGGGGTAATCTTGTTTTGCAGGCCCGGGATCTTTGATTTTTCTGGCCATGGCATCTGCCTGGTCAACCAGGCCCATTCCCGCCAGTTTTTTGAAAAACGCAGCCCGGGTATCGGGATCTGCGGTGTTGGTGATATGGTTTTCAGCCAGAAAAAGAAAAGCAGGTTCCTGCACCAGAAAGGTAACAATATTGTCTGATTTAACGTCAATAAGCGCGGCCACGGCATTTTGGGCATCAGAAGTCCGGGTTCTGATGATATTTTTCAATCCTGCCACAAGGGGCTTGGAAAAGTTGACATCCATGGCCCGGGCAGCACTCATGCGCACGGTTTCAACAGGATCCTGAAGGCCCTGGGCCAGGCAGATGGCGGTTTTCGGGGACGGTATCCGTTCCATGGCTTCATAGACAGCCTGGCGGATGTTGGCATCTTCGGGCTGGGTATTGATAATGGCCAGCATGGGGGCGATGGCGGCAGGATCCTTGATATGTCCCAGGGTCGTAATCAGATGCACCAGGTAATCTGTCTGTGCGGTCTCAACAGCCCGGGCCAGCAGCGGGGTCGCTTTTTTCCCCAGATGTATGAGCTGGTCAATGGCGGTGTCCCGGACAATGGTCTCACCGGCATCCAGCAAAGAAGTCAGTTTTTCAAGGGCATACAGATTCTGGATTTCCGCCAGGGCTTCAACAGCCAGCTTGTTTGTTTCCGCATCCGTACCCAGAAAGCCCAGGAGCATGTCAACCCCGTCTTTGCCATCGGTTTCGCTGATGGCAAAAATGGCGGACCGTTTGAC
>JAABSS010000134.1 GCA_011390235.1 Desulfotignum sp. | reverse complement strand
GCCGTTTCTTTCCAGGGTAATCTCATCCCCGTCATTGATCTCGGCGGCATCTTCCTTGGCAACATCCAGCATCACCGGCACCGGCCAGAATGTACCATCAGCCAGCAGGTAATCTTCACATACACTTTTCCAGTCCGCTTTGGTCATGAAACCGCTCAACGGGCTGAAACCACCGATTCCCAGCATGATCAGATCACCTTTTACCTGGGAAGAAATTTCGATCTTTTTCAGGCCCTGTGCTTTTTTGAGTTCCGCTTCCAGCTCAGCACCTTCAAGCTTGCAGCATACCAGACCTTTTCCACCGTGGGGGGCTACTAATTTAGACATATAACGCATTCTCCTTACAATTTATGTATTAACCCAAACCTAATAAATGTTGTTTCAACATTTATTTAAAATTTTTAATAAAAATCTTGTAAGATTTAATGATGATTGGCAAATTTGTCAAGAATTTTATTTATTTATCTGTAAAACCCGTGAAATATCCTGCATGGCCCTGGCATGGAAGTCTGCTTCCAGGCCGGGATTTTTAAAGGCTGCAAAGGTGGTTCCGGCAGCCCGGGCAGCCTGCTGGTCATATAAGGAATCTCCGATGAAAAGAATCTGATCCGGATGCAGAGAAAACCGGGCCATGATTTTTTCCAGCTGTTCCGGATGGGGTTTGGCCTTTTGCACATCAGCCGCTGTGACCACCATGTCAAACATATCATCCAGGCCATAATCCTTGAGCACCTTTTCCATGGTGTCGGTGCGGTTGGTGGCAACAGCCCGGATATAGCCATGGGATGCCAGGTCGCCCAGAAGCTGTGTAAGCCCGTATTCCATTTTCATGTACGGAATGAATTTATGGTATCCGATCTGCTTGAGGCAGTGAAACACCGGATCATGGTCGGTGCTGTCGGCAAACAGGTATGATACCGCATTGGCAACCGTCATCATGTGCACCTGTGCAAACTGCTCATCTGTCAGAGCCGGCCTGTCAAAATGCGCCAGCACCTCATCATAAAATTTGCGATTGGCCAGGGCTGTATCGAACAGCACCCCGTCACAGTCAAATACCACAGCCTTTATATTTGCTATATTCATAGGCATCTCTTTTTTTTGTGGGTTTGGATACAAAAAGGGGAATAAATCAACTTATGGCCCCAATATTTATGATCCCGGCATTTACCTTTTCACACAGTCCTTCTTCATGAAGGATCTTTTTCCCATCCACATGGTTCACCCGCACCGCACCCATGAGGGCATTGGTCAGAAAGATATTGGAAAAGGATACCAGGTCATGGGCATGGATGGGTGTATATTCTGCCACATAGCCCTGGCGCTCCAAACCGGATACAACAGCTGCCAGAGTTACCCCGGGCAAGGCATGGGGTGATTCCGGCACAATGACCTGTCTGTCCTGGATGATCAGGATATTGCAGGTATTGGTTTCCGAAACAGTCTGATCAGGATTCAGAATCAGGGCTTCATCCCCATTATTATCTTTTGCATATCGGCCTGCCTGGTCATAAAACAGGTAATTCAATGTCTTGTGGTCTGCCAGGAGCGTGTGTCTGGGGTACGGGCAGGTCACAAGATCCAGCCCGGTTTTACCCAGCACCGTAAGCCGGTGATGGTAAGGCCTGGCAAAGGCGGCCAGAAATCCGGGTTTTGCCATGATAATCTTTACCGCTGCTGTACCGGTTTCCAGGTTGTTTTCTTTTACCAGCAGGTCCACCACCCTGGACCAGGTGATATCCGGCGGATCTGTGCCGAACAGTGCCTGCCAGGAGCGGTACATGCGCTGGATATGGGCGGTCAGCCGCACAGGAGCTGCTTTTTCCACCCGGATGGTCTCAAAAACCCCTGCCCCGTACTGAAATCCCGGAATGTCCGCCGGCACCACTGCCTGGTCCTGGTACACCATTTTCCCGTTGACCCAGGCTCTGGGACCTTTTTCGCAATGGCCGTCTGCGCCCCGGGTCAGGGTTTCCATAATGGTCTGCCCCTTGTCCAGGGTTTCCTGAAACTCTTTTTGGGGATCAGAATCATACACAATGCCGCCCCCCACAGAAAAAAAAATCCGATTTTCCCTTATTGTGGCCGTGCGGATGGCAATGGACAGGTCCATGGTGTCATGAAAACTGATATACCCGATGGAGCCGGTATACACATGGCGCTTGACCGGTTCCAGTTCATCAATGATCTCCATGGCCCGGATCTTGGGACACCCGGTGATGGAACCTCCGGGAAAACAGGCCTTTAACAGGTCCATGCCGGTGCTGGAAGGAGAAAGCGCTCCCTGGACGACAGACACCAGATGAAATACGTTGTCATAAGGTTCCAGGCGTTTGTGTTCCACAACTTTTACCGACCCGTGGGTGGTGACTCTGGACAGATCATTGCGCATGAGATCCACGATCATGGTCAGTTCAGCATCATCTTTGAGGCTCAGGGAAAGCATCTCACCGTTTTTTTTATCTTCTTCCGGTGTGGTTCCCCTGGCAATGGTGCCTTTTATGGGCCGGGTCTCCACCTGGTTCCCCATCTGCCGGACAAACCGCTCGGGTGAGGTGGAAACAATCTGGTGGTCCCCTGCCTGGATAAATGAAAAAAACGGGGCAGGATTCCGCTGGAACAATGCCAGAAACAAGGCATATGCACTGCCTGAAAACCCGGTTTCAAACCGCTGGGACAAATTGGCCTGGTAGATGTCTCCGGCCGTAAGGTACTGGATGATTTTTTTTACCGCCGCCAGGTATTCGCTTTTTTCAAACCCGGACACAAGTCCCCTGTCATCAATACAGAACCCTGTATCTGTATCTGCTTGCCGGGTATCATCCCATAATATGTGTTTTAACCGGTTGATATAGGTCTTCGGGGTCTCATCAGATGCGGGGTTTTCCAGGATGGGAATAAAAAGGGTGGTATTTTGTGAGATTGTGTTCTGTACCAGAATCATGGACGGGGCATACACACAGATATCGGGCAGACCGGTTCCCACACAGGTCTGCGGCAGGTCTTCGATCAGGTCCTTGAGATCATAGGCAAAATATCCCATAAGACCGGCTGCCAGGGGCGAAAGGTTTTCTGCATCTTTCAGATGACAGTGATCCAGCAGGGTCTGCAGGCAGGCAAAGGGATCTGTATCCAGGGTCCAGGTATTTTTCCGGCAGGTAACGGCAATTTTGTTACCGAATGCCTTTATGGAAAGCCAGGGCAGAATTCCCAGGATATGATATCGGGAGGCATCCAGGTTTCCACCGGATAAAAGCATCACCGTGCCCGGCAGATGGCTGAACCGGGCGGCAAACTGCCCAAGGGGTTCAGGCAGGTCAATGTCTTCCTGCCAGACAGAAACCACCTTTGGCAGTTGTGTCACCCACTGGTTCATCTCAGAAAAGGATTCATCCGTTTTTCATTCATCAGGGTGGTTTCCGGACCGTGTCCGGTATATACCACGGTGTCATCCGGCAGGTTCAGCAGCTTTTCTTTGATACTGGCAATCAACGTATCGTAATCCCCGCCAGGCAGGTCGGTCCTGCCGATGGATCCGGCAAACAGGGTATCACCTGCAAACAGATGGCCTTTGGTGTAAAGACATATACCGCCCCTGGAATGGCCCGGGGTATGGATAACCTGCAGGGTGATGTTGCCAAAGGTTATCTCATCTGCGTTTTTGAGCAGAAGATCCGGGGCAGGAGAATTTTCAGCGGCCAGACCAAAGGTGGCGGCTGATCTGGACAATTCCGAGAGCATGGGGGCATCGTCGGGATGGATGGCCAGAACCGCTCCGGTGACCTCTTTCAGCTTCTTATTGGCGCCCACATGGTCAAAATGGCCGTGGGTATTGATGATGTAGGTGACTTTCAGTTCTGCTTTGGCAAGCTCCATGAGTATACGGTCTGCTTCATCTCCCGGATCGATCACCACCGCTTCTTTGGTTTGTTCACATCCCAGAATAAAACAATTGGCCATGATGGGTCCGACTGACAGTTTTTTTATTATCAAAACACCCTCCTTGTGGTATTGCATTTTGTGTAGTTACATGGATATGTATACGGAATATATTTACCGGTCAAGGGACAGGCGGATCTGGTCTAAAATGCCATTGATAAACGGACCGGATTCCCGTGCCCCGTATTTTTTCGCGATATCCACTGCCTCGTTTATGGTGACCGAAGGGGGGATATCCAGGTGTTTGAGCAGCTCATAGGTGGCAATGCGCATGATATTGCGGTCCACTCCCGGCATCCTGGAAATTTTCCATTTTCTGGAATAGGCTTTAAGCAGCTGGTCAATCTCCTGAAAATTTTCGTGGACCCCCTGCACCAGATCCAAAAAAAACGGTCTTACCGCTGGTGTGAGCAGGGTTTCATTTTCCCGGCAGAAGGCATCCAGATCTGCCTGAAAATCTTTGGACGGGTTCATGTCCACAAAAAACAGGGCCTGGAGCGCCAGTTCCCTGGACTGTCTGCGGTCACCCATGAATTATGCCATTTTCCCGAGGATTTCTCCCAGATTGGCCATTTCAATGGCCCCCATGGCCTCTTCAAACCCTTTGTTGCCGGCCTTGGTACC
>JAABSS010000133.1 GCA_011390235.1 Desulfotignum sp. | reverse complement strand
GCCAGCTGGGTGTCTTTGAGCTGGATCAGGGCGGTCTGGGCCAGAAACAGCATATCTTCAAACCCGGTGAGCTTTTGTTTGGCTGAAATCAAAATACGGCTCAGAAAGGAGGTGTCAGTGGTTTGGCCCTGCACCAGGGTTATCAGCCGGGCATAAGATTTTTGGTCGGTGCAGGTGGCTTCTGCTGCTTCAAAAAGTGCCCCTGCTTTTTCCCTGTCTCCCAGCAGCCGGAGAAATGCCCCTCCCACAAAGGTATAATCATATATGGTTTTGCAGCTGTTTTCAGCTTTCTGGATCAGGTCCGCGGCCCAGGCCGCGTCAGTGAGTTTTTCAACAACAATGGCAGCCAGTTTCACAAGATCGCTGTTTTCCGTACTTTTTGCTTCAATATCCTTATAAATACTGCGGATCCATTTTTCATCCTTGAGGGTGGCTTCAATGGCATCGGTAAGTTCCGTGTAGTGGCTCAAACTCATACATCTTTCCAGAAGCATGGTATAGATCTCTTTTACCCACGCATCATCTCCCAGATCATCATGGATACACAACGCCAGTTTGATAAAATCATTGAAGTTGCGGGTCAGATCCTGGGCCTGTCTGTAAATTTTGGCCCCGTAATAAGTGTCTCCGGTTTTTTCAACAATTTCATGGGCCAGTGCCCGCTTGGTGGCACAGGTACTGGTTTCCTGTTCTCTGTTGATGAAATCTGCATAAAGATCTTTGAACTCTTCGCGTTTTTCCAGCTGAAAGGTGATGGCATCGGTCCATTCCTTGTCATCAGTGACAATCTCCTGGATGGCCTTGGCGGTCTTGATGAAATCAGCATTGCTTTTCACCGCTCCCTGTGCCTGCTTGAGCACCGCAATGGCCGCATCTTTATCTTTGAGGTCCTTTGCCATGGCCAGGGCCAGATCCACCAGCTGGCTGCAGGCAGGATTGGTGGCAGCGGCTGTCTGGAATATTTCAGAGGCGAATTTGGCATCTCCGGTGATTTCAAAGGCTGCCTTTCCCAGTTTCAGGTAATCTGAAAATTCCGTATACAGGGATTCCGCCTTTTTGTAGATGGACTTTACAAATGCCTTGTCATCGAGTTTTTCATTGACGGTTTCTGCAAATTTGAGCAGTTCGTTACCGGATGTAAGAGAGTCCAGGGCTTTTTCATAGATCTTCCGGGCCAGTTCCTTGTCTTCAAGGTCTTTGACCGCACCGGCGGCAAGAAGGTCAAAATCATCTGCTGTGGATGCTTTTTCCATGGCCTTGGTATACACCGCCCTGGCACGGTCCTTGTCTTCAAACATGTCCAGAACCGACTTGGCAAATTCCACAAAATCCTGGGGTTTACTGCATTTTTCAAAGGCTTTTTCAACGGTTTTTTCCGCCAGATCCTGATCATTGAGGTCCTTGGAAATACTTTTGCTTAGTTCCAGAAAATCAGAGGTTTTAACGCATTTTGTGGCTGCAGCATTGTAAATTTCCGTGGCAGCTTCCTTCTGGTTGATTTCCAGGGCAGCAGCTCCCAGGCCCAGAAAATCCTCCACAGAGGTGCACAGGTTTTTGCCTGCATCCAGATGGGCCGCAGCTGCTTCTTCGTCCCCCAGGATATCCTGGCAGGCCTTGGCATAGGTTACGGCATCTTCCCAGGTTTCTGCCCACTCTGCTCCCTCTTCCAGCAGTTCGGCAGCCCATTCCTTGTCAGACAGGCCGTCCACGATCTCTTTGGCCACGGCAATGTACTCTTCGGGCGCATCACATTCCTCTGCTTTTTCTTCCAGTTCTTCTTTGAGTCCCATGATTTTTCTCCTTTATTGGTGATTTGGTCAATATCTGTGAACAGATGTTCAGGCATGCAATGCCAATTTTGTTGCTGTTTGATGACCATGCCATATCACAGAAGATATGAATGTGCAATTCTTAACAAACCGCTTGGGCAATTCTTACCAAACTGTTCGTCTAATTCATTGTTTGGTATTGTCCTGCAAAAGAATTGGGTTTGCCCGGGGCTGCACTTGTGGTATTATATGAAAAAAAGATTCTGTTTCCTGCATAAGCACTTTGATGAACGCTTTTTTTCTTGACCCGGCGCGCTGTCTGGCTCATCTTTCAGGAATATGTGGGAAATTCCGGGAAAAAATTTGCCCACGGCACGTTTTTTGATTATGATTAAATTAATGATTACGTTTTTTTGATCAGATTATATTTGTTTATCACCTGTTGATGATAAAAAAACAAAATAAATATACCCATAACAACCAAAGGAGGCTGCCATGACCAGCTGGATTTGTGACCAATGCGGATATACTTTTGAGGCGGATACCCCGCCGGAAAAATGCCCGAGCTGCAAAAAAGAGTGTTCTTTTGTGGACAATTCCTGCTACACGCCCGACTGTGCAGGAAAACCATCTGATCCACGAATCACAGGAAAAGACTGATGCAAAGGAGGGTAAAATGAGCAAAAACTACCGGATAAAAACATCCTGCCCCCAGTGCGGATGCAGCGGTACTACCCATCTGTCTGAAGAGGAACTCAAAAAAAGATATGGTGATGTGCCCAACATTGAGATGGAATGCCATGAATGCATGATGGTCATGGAAGCCGATGTTCAGGAAGATGAGGGTTCTCATAAGGATTAACGTCTGACTGCAGGTGCTGCAGCACCTGGTTTTTCAAAATTATGCACCAGGGGGAAAAGATCCGGATGGACAGGCCCGACACAAATCTGCTTGTTTCTGCAACCCGATACCATGACCGCACCTGCCATGTGCGCCATCGGATTTCCCCCCATTCTCTGGATTTCAGCAGATATCCGCAACCTTTCAAGCGGTATGAATATTTGGATGAGACACAGATGGTCAGGGATATGGCTGGTTCTGAACTGTCTGTTTGTGATGCCCTGGACCGGGAACCGACAGATATCAGCCGGGTGGATTTTAAAAAGATCTGCAGGCTTTTGTCCCTGTCCTACGGGGTAACCCTTGCGGACAGATCCCGGGGAATTTTGTTTCGCAGCGTGCCCTCAGCCGGCGGTCTTTACCCCTGCCAGTTGTACCTGTCGGTAACGGATATTCCTGACATCGAGACAGGTTTGTATTATTGTGATACGGTTCAGGGCCTGCTGGGAAAAATCAACACCCGGCCCCTGGACATGAGAAAAATACTGCCTGCCCGGGCCCATGCAGGGGCATACCTGGTTATAACGGGTATTTTTTATCATTCTGCCTGGAAATACAGGGAACGGGCCTTCAGGTATCTGCTCTTAGATGCCGGCCATCTGGCTGAATCAGTGATGCTTGCAGCCAGGGCAGAAGGGGTCGGTGCCGGGGCAGGGTATGATTTTGATGACCAGCAGCTGCTTCAGGGCCTGGATCTGGATGTTTCCTGCGAGGTTCCTTTGGCCTGCCTTTTTCTGGGCGCGGGTAATGCCGAAAAAGATGTGCCTGATACACAACCGTTTCAGCCCGCCATACCACTACCTGAACCATTTGCCCCTGTCCGGTATGAGATATTGGAAAAAGCGTTCAAAGCAGGATCCTTCATTGTGCAATCCCGGGTGCCGGATGAAATTCCCGGGGTTTTTCAGCACCGCCCTTCACAGATTATACCCATGCCGGCATCTGATTTATGTCCCGGGGTTTCTTTTCACCGTGCAGTTACAAACAGGCGGTCCCGCCGCAATTTCATTGTCAGTGAACTGCCCTGTTCTGTGTGGGCCGCATTTTTCAGGCAGATTTTTTCAGGCATTTTCTCCGATCATATCCCTGAAGAGACAGGGGCAGCAGCAAAAAACTTTCTTGTGCCGGCAATGATCTGTCAGAACCTGGAAGGTCTGGCAGATGGATTGTACACCTTTTCTCCGGACGGGTCTCAACTGGTATGCATGCACTCAGGCAGCCTGGCAAACGCGCTGGCCCGGGTCTGCCTGGATCAGGCCTGGATCAGCCGGGCTGCTGTGAATTTTTTGTTTCTGGCGGATCTCGGTGCGGTGGAATCGGCATTGGGAGCCCGGGGATATAGGCATGTTATGATGCATGCGGGCAGGGCAGGCCAGCGTATTTACCTTGCAGCAGAAGCGTTCGGTCTGGGGTGCTGCGGTGTCGGTGCTATGTATGATACCGAAGCAGCAGAACTTCTGGCCTTGAAAACCGGCAGTATCCTGCTCTACGCTGTGGCGGCAGGGCCTGTGAAAAAGAAAGGAAATATGCCATGAAATGGATGCAGTTTTTGACCCCGGTAAAATCCAAAGATTGCAGGGAAACCCGGAAAATGATATCAGACCATTCCCCGGAGGATATCACCATCCTGGATGTGCGCCAGCCCTCCGAATATCAGGAAAGCCACATCCCCGGGGCTGTGCTCATACCTTTGCCGCAGCTTTCAGACCGGATGCCTGAACTGGATCCTGAAAAACCCACCCTGGTTTACTGAGCGGTGGGCGGGCGCAGCCGGGTGGCTGCACAGATGCTGTCAGGCAAAGGTTTCACACAGGTGTATAATGTATCCGGCGGTATCAAGGCCTGGGAGGGCAAGACCGCTGTGGGTCCCCAGACACTCGGCATGGACCTGTTTG
>JAABSS010000132.1 GCA_011390235.1 Desulfotignum sp. | reverse complement strand
CTGCTGAATCGATTTCCTCAAAAGAGAGCTGGGCAAACAAGGGACCGAATGCGGTAAGATGTTTTTCAAAAAACGGCTGCACCGCTTCTATGGTCACATCTTTGGGACTGATGCCGGTACCGCCGGTCATGATAACCGCATGGGGGCAAATCTTGTCGATGACATGGGTCAACAATTCCTGGATAGCACCGGTATCATCGGTAACGGTCTGGTGGATCACCACCTCGTGCCCCTCTTTTTTTGCCTGTTTTTTTATCCAGGCCCCGCTTTTGTCATCTGAC
>JAABSS010000131.1 GCA_011390235.1 Desulfotignum sp. | reverse complement strand
TTCCGGGTGGTGGACACGGAAAGCACGGCAATGCAGACCTCTTTTTTGCCTGCCTTTTTATGTTCAATGGTGCTCATTTGTCGATTTCCTTGAATACCAGATCCTGGTTGTCATGTTCAGATACATGGACATGGATGGTGTCCTGGTGCTCCGTGTCCACAAAAATACCCCTGTAATCCGCCTGGATGGGCAGTTCCCTGTGTCCCCGGTCCACCAGGATGGCCAGCTCGATGCGGGCGGGCCTGCCAAAATCCATGAGGGCTTCCATGGCCGCCCGGATGGTCCTGCCCGTGTACAGCACATCATCCACCAGGATGATTATTTTGTCATCCACGCTGAAGGGAATATCAGAAGGCCGGACAATGGGCTGGTGGCTGATTTTTGTCCAGTCATCTCTGTACATGTTGATGTCCATGCTGCCCACAGGCAGGGTGACACCCTCAATGCGCCGGATCTGGTCTGCCAGTCTTTTGGCCAGAAAATCCCCCCGGGTCTGGATGCCCACCAGGGCCAGGTCCCGGGCGCCCCTGTGGACTTCTGTTATTTCATGGGCAATCCTGGAAATGATCCGTTTGAAATCCTGGTCATTGAGAATGGGTCTGGTCTGTTTCATTCACTGCCTTTCATATGCGATGGGTTGTGCCCTGTAACAGCTGGAATATATGCCCGCCAACAGTGTTGTACTGTTCAATCATGTACCATCTTTTTTCCCGGGGAGCAAGACCCCGATCCCCAGTTCATGGAAAAACCGCATGTAACCACATCCTGTTCAGTTGCTTGATACTCCGCCCCCTGAGGGTAGCGGTGTGACCGGCCCACACGGGTCGCAAGTACAAAAATCCAAAAACCAAAATTGGAGGGCTGCACCTTGATTTTCAGGTGAAGTCGGCTATAATCAGGCCACTATCATGGATCTTTGCCAAGGACAGATGGAATGCAACTGGATTGTACAGGGGTGATTCTGGCCGGCGGGAAAAACAGCCGGCTGCCCGGAAAGAAAAAAACCTTTCACAGAATCGGAGATACCACCATGCTGGAAAAGCTCTGCACCCTTTTTTCCCGGGTGTTCAAAGAAAATATCCTTGTGGTCAATGAGCCGGAGGAATTTCTGGCACCTGATATGCTGGTGGTCACAGACATCATCCCGGCCCGGTGTGTGCTGGCAGGGCTGCATGCCGGATTGTTCTATGCCTCATTTCCCTATGCATATGTGACAGCCTGTGATATTCCCTTTGCCAGTGAAGCGGTGATCCGGCACCTGGTAAAAAAGGCTGTGCCCGGAGACCATGTGGTCATCCCCCGGACAGAAGAGGGGCTGGAACCCCTGTCCGCCGTGTATTCCAGGGCCTGTATTCCCTTGATTGAATCCAACCTGGAAAAAAAAATCTATATGATCAAAGGATTTTACAAGAAAAAACATGTCAAGGAGGTACCGGTATCTGTATTGAAAAAAATGGACCCTGATATGGGATTTAAATTCAATGTGAATACACCGGAAGACCTTGAAAAAGCCAAACAACTGGCAGCAGAAAAACAAACAGGAAAACACCAATGAATGAAAACAGCGTACATTCCGATACAGGGACCATGGAACAGATGATCCGTAAAATCAAGGACCATCCCGATTTTTCCCGGGCAGGCATGATCCTGGCCCATAACGGTATTGTCCGGGCAACCTCCCGGGACGGCCGGCCTGTTACAGGGCTTGAGATTGCAGTGGACCACCGGAAGTTAAAAGAAATTTTACACAAAGAAAGGTCCCGGCCCGGCATTCTGGATATCCAGGTGCATATCAGGGAAAACACCAAACTGACCGTGGGAGATGATGTGATGTTTCTGGTGGTGGCCGGAGATATCCGGGAAAATGTCATCCAGACCCTTACCGACACCCTGAACCAGATAAAATCCCGGGTAACCAGCAAAACCCAGTTTTTTCAATAAGCCCGGTAGACTGCACCAGGACAATTGCATGTGGATGTGATAGTAGATATGTTGAACAAGCCCGCTGTGGATACGTTGTGACCGGACCGTCAGATGCCAATCTCGGGCCGGTCACAACGTATCCACAGCGGGCGGGCATCGATTAATCCAAACAGATTGGGTAACAGCAATTGCCCTGCAGGCAGCAGCCTGAACCAGAAAAGGAAACCCAATGATGACTGAATTTACCCACCTGGACAACCAGGGTCATGTGCGCATGGTGGATGTGGGAGAAAAGCCTGAAACCATTCGCACAGCAGTTGCCGAAGCTTTTATTTCCATGCAGCCCGATACCCTTGCAAAAATCCTGGATGAAAAGGTAAAAAAGGGCAATGTCCTGGAAACCGCCAGGATCGCCGGCATTATGGCTGCCAAGAAAACCGCGGATCTCATTCCCATGTGCCATCCCCTGAACATCACCCATGCTGTTGTCGATTTTTTTCCCGAGCCTGACACAAGCCGGATCCGCATCCAAGCGCAGGTGTCCCTGACCGGACGGACCGGGGTGGAAATGGAAGCGCTGACCGCCGTGTCTGTCGCAGGCCTGACCATCTATGACATGTGCAAATCCTATGACAGGGGCATGACATTGTCCGGAATACGGCTGTTATCCAAATCCGGGGGAAAAAGCGGCACCTGGCAGGCAAGCGGGACCTGGCAGGCAAGCAGGACCTGGCGGGCCGGCGATACGGTTGAAAACAAAGACAATCCGGTGTGACTGCATGGTGATTTCCTTGGAAAATCTGGGGTATCTCGGGGCAGGATTCGGCCTGGGCATTCTGGTCTGCCTGATCCTGGCCCGGACCGGGGTGCTGTTTTTTTCCAGCCGCATGAAACAGATGTCCGACCAGACCCTGTACCAGCATGCCAACCGGTTCATGGAGATGGCGGACAATTATTTCAAGGGTTATGTTCAAGAGGCAAGAAAAGATTTTTCTATCCAGGGCAAAGAACTTCGCCAGTCCATGGATCCGGTGCGCCAGACCCTGAACCAGTATGAAACCCGGCTCCAGGCCATGGAGGCGGCCCGGGAGCGTGCCAACGGGGCAATTTCTGAAAAACTGGCCCAGATGGGCCGGGTCCAGCACCAGCTCCATCTGGAGACAGGGAACCTGGTCAAGGCATTGCGCCTGCCCCATGTCCGGGGCAGGTGGGGGGAAATCACCCTGAAAAAAGTGGCGGAACTGGCTGGTATGGCCCAGTATTGTGATTTTTATGAACAGCCTGCCAAAGGATCCGGAAAAGGGTCTTTGCGGCCGGATATGGTGGTGACCCTGCCATCTGACCGCAGGATTGTGGTGGATGCAAAGGTGCCCCTCATGGCCTATCTGGATGCCCTGGAAGCCCCTGATGAGAAGGAAAAAGAGGCCCGTATGGCAGATCATGCCCGCCAGGTGGCCACCCATATCACCCGGCTGGCATCCAAAAATTATGCAGCAGCCTTTGCCCCGACCCCGGAATTTGTGGTTCTGTTCATCCCCGGGGAGAACTTTTTTTCCGCTGCATTAAGCCATCAGCCGGATCTCATTGAACGGGGAATCGAAAACGGCGTGGTGCTGGCCACCCCCACCACCCTGATTGCGCTGTTAAAATCCGTGGCCTATTCCTGGCAGCAGAAAAAAAGCCATGAAAATGCCGAAGAGATCCGGCATCTGGGGGTACAGCTGTACCGACAGCTGTGTGCCATGGCCGAAGGAATGAACCATCTGGGAAAAGACATTGAAAAATGTGCCGCCAGTTTCAACCGTACCGTCAGAACAATGGAGAAAAAAGTCATGCCCCCGGCCCGAAAGCTGGATGCCATGGGGGTTGCCAACCGGGATATGCCTGATCTGGAGGCCATAGACCCTTCTGATGCCAATGTTACACCCTTTTACAAAAGGTCGGACCATGAGATGTGAATCCAAAAAAGCTGTTTTTCTGAATGTACTTGGCACACTGGTGATCGGGATTGCCCTGTGTTTTTTTGCAGGATGCGGGTTTTTTGAACCCAAAGAGCCCGAGGACACACGGGAGCTGTCACTGGAAAAACTGCCGGTGAAAAAATATCCGCAATTTTCGGACACCCAAAATTTTTCAGGGCTTGACCAGGCCCTGGCCCGGAGCCTGGTCTATTTTAACAAACTGCCCGGATCCCGGCAGTTTACTTTTGGACCGGACATTTATACTGCTGCGCACATGATCCGCACCATTGAAACCCTGCAGGCATTTGTTTCAGGCAATCC
>JAABSS010000130.1 GCA_011390235.1 Desulfotignum sp. | reverse complement strand
TGTCCTGTGACCGGCCCGAGAGACTCCGGATCTGACGGTCCATTCACAGGACACCACCAGGGGCTCCCCATAGAAGCGCAGGCTACTATATGATGTATAAAAAGGTGCGGCGGCAATGGTAAATGTCCTGGGGCTCCCCGGGACACTTCAAATAGGGACTGGAATACATAATAGTGGCATCTTCAGATGCTTAAAGATTTATACCAAAGACAGAACCGCTAAAAAAAGTGACTGCTTTTTTATTGTCAGGTTATTTTTGGGGCAGGGGAGTTGTAGTATGAAAAAAAATATATAGGTTTGGAACATGAATGTTTCCTGTATTTTAACCAATAAATCTTATGGTACAATGGATGGTGTTACCGGGGTGGTTTTGCTTGTAAATGCCTGAAATCATGAGATTGATGGTGGAGCTGAGGGGGATCGAACCCCTGACCTTACGGCTGCCAGCCGTACGCTCTCCCAGCTGAGCTACAGCCCCACATCGAAGAAGATGCTGATTAATAATCGAAACACAGACATGTGTCAATACAAAAATTACAATTTTTTAAAAATAATAATAATTCCCGGTGCGGATTAGGTGGTGAACCAGGAAGAAAATGTTGACACAAAGCGTTACGAAAGGATACTATGGAGTGTTTTATTAATTTTCAATCATCGGGTGTATGAAGGAGAAACCAATGCTGCGTTATCTGCGGGAAAATACTGGCAACTGGATCATCAAAATTTTTCTTGGAATTATTGTGGTGGTGTTTGTGTTTTTGGGTGTGGGTTCCATGAACTCAGACCGGAACAATTCAGTGGCCTCTGTGAACGATGAACCTATTACCGTCAACGAATTCCAGGATGCTTACCGGAATCTGGTGGAACGGATGCGGGCGCAGTTTCAAGACAATCTCACCGATGATCTGTTAAAGGCCTTAAACGTGAAACAGCAGGCCCTTAATTCCCTGATTGAACAAAAACTGGTGTCTGCCCAGGCAGAAAAACTCAATGTCATGGTGTCAGACCAGGAACTTGAAGCGGTTATCCTGGGTATTGATGCATTTCATAAAGACGGGGTCTTTGACATGGACCAGTATAAGCGGGTTTTGGCCCTCAATTCCCTGAGCCCTGAAATGTTTGAACAGCTCCAGCGTGATGCCCTGAAACAGCAGAAAATCCAGGATATGGTTCTGGGCAGTGTCTTTGTGTCAGATCTGGAAGCAGAACGCTTTTACCTGCATCAAAACACCCGGGTGGCAGTGCATTACCTTAAGGTTGATCCTGCTGAATTTACAGATATTACCCCTGCTCCGGAGCAGATCCAGGACCATTACCAGAATAATATGGACCAGTATAAATCTGAACCCAAACGCAAAGCGGTATATTTACAATTTTCTCCCCGGGATTACCGCAGCCAGGTAACAATTACCCGGGCACAGGTCCAGGACTATTATGAACAGCATCCAGAAGAGTTTACAATACCGGAAAAAGTTGAAGCCCGCCATATTCTGATCAAAGTGGATGACACTGCCGATGAAAAGGCGATGGAAGCAGCTGAAAAAAAGGCCCTGGCTATTTACCAGCGGGCTGTTTCCGGAGAGGATTTTGCCGAACTGGCCAAAGAAACTTCTGAAGGACCTTCCAGTGAAGACGGGGGATATCTGGGCATATTTGAAAAAGGCAGCATGATCAAACCATTTGCGGACAAAGCTTTTTCCATGAAACCCGGGGAAATTTCAGAACCGGTCAGGACCCGGTTCGGCTGGCATGTGATAAAGGTTATGAACAGGTTTGATGCACAAGTAAAGTCTGTGGAACAGGCAGCCGAGCAGATTAAAACCCGTCTGGCGGAACAGGAAATGCAGAATATGGCCTATTATAAGGCAGGAGAAGCCTTTGATGCCGTCATTGACGGAGATACCCTGGAACAGATAGCACTGCTTACAGAAAAACAGGTCAAAACCACTGATGTTTTCGATCAAAACGGCAACGGACTTGATATGGAACAGGCAGCTGGTTTTGCAGAGGCTGCCTTTACCCTTGAAGAACAGCAGATCAGCGATGTCAAGGAGATCGGCAATGCATATTTTCTTATCAAAGTAGTGGAAACCATCGACCCTGTGCAGCTGCCCCTGGAGATGGTACAGGAATCAATCACTGATACCCTTGGGCAAAAACTTCGCAGGGCAGCTGCAGAAAAAAAAGCACAAGAACTGCTTGCTGCAGCACAATCAGCTGAAAACCTTTCGGCAGTTGCCCAAAAAAACAATATGACACTTTCTTCCACCGGGTTGTTTGCCCGCAATGGTTCTATTCAAGAGGTGGGCAGATCTGCTGAGTTTGCCGGTGCTGCTTTTGATCTGACCCCGAAAAATCCATTATGTCCAAAGATTTTGGAAACAGACCAGGGATTTTTTATTGTTGCTTTCAAGGAAAAACAGGTGCCGACATCTGATGAAATCAGCCAGAACCTTGCAGGTATCAGGCAGCAGCTTTTGCAGACAAAGCAGGGACAATATTACCAGGCATGGATTAATGAGCTGAAAGAAAACAGCAAAATTGAAATTGATCCCCAATTCATAAACTAGGACCGGATCAGTGAAAAAATACTTCAGTTTCATATTACTGGCCCTGACCTGGCTTGCCTTTGTTTCCTGTGCGCCAAAACAGCTTCTGCCGTTTGCCTCCCGGAACCTGCCGGCTGATCCTGCCCTGGTTCACGGGGTGCTGCCCAATGGATTCCAGTATGTTCTTCTGCAGAACCATACCCCCAAAGACCGGGTCAGTATCCATCTGAATGTGTTTGCAGGATCGGTTCATGAAACAGATGAACAGCAGGGGATAGCCCATTTTCTGGAACATATGCTGTTTAACGGAACACAGCATTTCCAACCCGGGGAACTGGTGACCTATTTTCAGTCCATAGGCATGGATTTCGGTGCAGATGTCAATGCCAGTACTTCTTTTTTTCATACGGTTTATGATGTAAACCTTCCCAAAGGCGATCAAGCCCATCTGGAAGATGCCCTGCTGGTTATTTCGGATTATGCCAAAGGAGCCTTGCTTTTAGAAGATGAAATTGAAAAGGAACGCGGCATTATTCTGGCTGAAAAACAGGAACGTGATTCTGTTTCCTATCAAACCTTTAAACAGAGCTTTGCTTTTGAACTTCCCGGATCCATTCTGCCCAAAAGATTTCCCATAGGCATTGAACCGGCAATCCAGGCAGCTGACCGGAATTTGATAAAAGATTTTTATGATTCCTGGTACAGGCCGGACAATATGGTTCTGGTCATGGTGGGAGATATGGATATCCAGACGGCACAGGCACTCATACAAAAGCGGTTTGCATCATTTTTTCCACGCGCCTCTGGCAAAAGCCCTGCACCATCTGACATGCAATGGATCCCGCATAAAGGCATAAAACCCTTTTACTTTTATGAACCAGAGGCCGCAAAGACCCGAGTCACCATAGAGCGCATTACATACACGGATGTTGTTTTTGAAACCACAAAGCAACTTGAACAGGATCTGGTCAGGACGATTGCAGATACTATTTTCCAAAACCGGCTGTCACATATGATCAGTCAGCAGACAGCGGGCTTTTCATCTGCGTCTGCATATTCCGGCACTTTTTTACACCACATTTCCATAGCAGCCCTCACAGCTGACTGCACGCCTGAAAACTGGGAAATCACCCTGGTCCAGTTGGAAAAGATATTGCGCCAGGCCCTGGAATCGGGTTTTACCCAAAAAGAACTGGACTTTGCAAAAGCAGTGTTTATTTCCAAATTGGAGGCAGATGTCAAACAGGCTGATACCAGAAAAACCGCCCGGCTTGCACGATCACTCTTGCAATCCATTCAAGACAAAAAACTGTTTTTATCTCCCGGGCAGAGAAAAGATTTGCTGCTGCCCCATATGGAAAAATTGTCTTTGGACCAGGTGAACCAGGCATTTAAAGATTCCTGGCAAGCTGATCACAGACTGGTGATGGTCACCGGTAATGCACAGATTGGTTCCCGGCCCTCTTTTTCTGCGGAAGACAGGATCAGCAAAACATTTGTGGAAAGCCGCCGGGAACCTGCTGACCTGTTTGTGCCTGTTGTATCGCAAAAATTTCCCTATCTGCCGATGACCGATACACCGGCCCAAATCACGCACCAGCAGAAAAATGAAAACAATCTGGACATTACCCGAGTTGATCTGGATAACAATATCCGCCTTACTCTTAAACAGACAGATTTTCAAAAAGGAAAATTTTTATTCAAGGTGGTTTTCGGCAAGGGCAGGGCATGCCAGCCACTGGATATGCCCGGTCTTGCCCATATCAGCCAGCAGACCGTACGTCTGAGCGGGCTGGGTGCCATGGATCTGGATCAGCTCAAACAGGCGCTGGCCGGAAGGAATGTGGACATTTCCTTTACTGTGGGGGAATCATATTTTTCTCTGGAAGGAACGGCTGATCCCGAAGAGACAAAACTGGTTTTTCAGCTCATTTATGCTCATCTTGCTGATCCGGGTTTCAGACCGGAAGCACTTGATCTTGCCAAAACCCGTTACCGTCAGATGTATGACACTTTGAAACGGACACCTGACGGGATCA
>JAABSS010000129.1 GCA_011390235.1 Desulfotignum sp. | reverse complement strand
GTGCGAATTTTATATGGCCGGCATTGAACTGGCCAACGGGTTCACGGAATTAACAGATGCAAGGGTGCAGAGCCGGCGGTTTGATATGGAAAACATTATCCGGACCGATCAGGGACAAGAGAAGCTGCCCCTGCCGGAGACCTTTCTTTCAGAGCTTGATGCCATGCCCCCGGCTGCCGGGATTGCCCTGGGTGTTGACCGGCTTGTGATGTTTTTTGCCGATGCCGCCTGCATTGACCAGGTGGTGGCGTTCACCCCTGAGATCTGCTGATTCTTCCTGCAGAAAACATCTGCCCGCTCTTTGCTTTATAGGAAAGCCGTCAGTACTCAGCCATCAGTACTCAGTTATGAACTTTCGGTAAAACAATTACAAATTTTTTCCTGCTGGTCACTAAGGGCTAATGGCTTTCACCGTTTATTGTATCTGCAGGGCATGGCCGTTATTGTGAAACCCGGGTCTGGGTGGCGTAGAACCAGTACATGATGCCGCAGCCGGCAAAAAACAGCACGATAGCCCACAGAAGCTGGCCATCTGCGGAAGGCAGGATATTGACGTTGGTGTACACCGGAACATTTTCGACAATGGTGACTGCACCATCCAGTTTCACATACTGCTGCTTTACAACAATCACCTGTTTAAAGGGCCACAATGCCCACAGGGACCCTGCCATCAGGCCCAGAAGAAATGCCATGGTGGCATCATAATACCGTGTGAGAACATAATTCACCAGCCGTGCGAAAAACAGTCCGCCAAACAAAATTCCCAGAGTAAAGCTTCCCAGAAATACCATGGTGTCCAGGTGAAAAAATTTCACCGCTGAAATCGCGGAAAGCACATCAAAATATGCCCCCATGAGAATCAGCACCAGCGAGCCGCTGATACCGGGCAGCACCATGGCGGAAATGGATATCGCACCGCACAGACCGGCATACAGATATTCTTTCACCGTATACCTGCCGGAAAAGAGCAATGGATTTTTTTTTGCACCATCCGGGGTGTTATCGCTCTTCTCAATTTCATATCGGGTCTGGTAATAATCAGATTTTTGTTTCACCTTGTCATAGGGATTGACCTGCATGTAAACTGCCATTGTCACGGCAGTCCCCAGGAATACAAAAAAAATCAGATACACCCGCAGGGACCTGAGCATCTTTGCCGGGATCAGAATGGACACCAGGATCAATCCGAAAAAAAATGCATAGGTTACAGAAAAATGCTGCGCCAGAAGGTAGGTCATCAATGAAGAAAGTCCGAAAATGGCGGCTGCAGCCCCGATGATCAGCTTACACAAAAATATAAAATCATTTTGTTCTAAAAATGCCACAATTGCACGGGTACTGCCTTTTTGGCCCAGGCACCTTATAAACCTTGCCCCCAGACCTACGGCCTGAAATATAAATGATTTATTGATGCGGTTCAAAATGGCAAAGACCCGTTCATAGATATTGAAAACCAGCAGAAAGGTGCCGCCGGAAACCCCTGGAATAATATTGGCCGCCCCCAGACAAAACCCCATAAGCAGCTCTTTTAAAACTGAAGGAATAAATTTTCCCCGCTTCCGGGACGCCAGCGTATTTTTATCCATTCCACCCATGCTGCCCGATGAGCTTCACAAAGCGGCAGCCCCCCAGGTTTTCTTTTTTTATACCGGTATCGGTCTTGGTCAACTTCACAAGTTCCTGGGAAAAATGCCCCCCCACGGGCATGACCAGGCGGCCGCCAGGAGCCAGCTGCTCCACCAGTGGCGTTGGGATCTGGTTACCGCCGGCAGTCACAATGATGGCATCGAAGGGGCTTTCTTCCTTCCACCCCTGGGTACCGTCGGAATACCGGGTCACTATGTTGTGGAGTCGCAGCCGGTCAAACAGTGTGCGGGTCTGCAGAAAAAGCGGATGGTTACGTTCAATGGTATATACCCTGTAAACCATCTTGGCCAGAATGGCTGCCTGATACCCGGATCCGGTACCGATTTCAAGCACGCGCTCAGATCCTTTCAAATCCAGGCTCTGGGTCATTTCTGCTATAATATAGGGCTGGGATATGGTCTGGCCCTCACCAATGGGCAGGGGAAAATCCCCATAGGCACTGTCCACAAGGGCTTCACTTACAAACAAATGCCTGGGCACTTCATTCATTGCCAGCACCACCAAAGGGTCGGTAATCCCCCGGGCAATGATCTGCCTGTCCACCATGTCTTTGCGCCATCGGGAAAATTTTTTGGGTTCATCGTTCATGAACCCCTTCATACCAGCATGTCCGGTTTCCGTCAAGCAGATACCGCCCCGTTTGCGGAAATACGAATTCTTCAGATTGATCAATACCCGAAGATCAGCCTATTGAAGTGCGGCAGCAGGTAATCCAAGCGAGGAGGCATCGCAATGGCCCGTAAATACCGGAGTTTTATTCCTGGTCTGGTTCAATTGTGCATACGCGTTGACAAGTGCTGAAATATCTGCCTCGCTCATGCCGTCCGGGTCGTCAAATCCCCTGGCGGTCAAACGGCCGCCGGTTTTATCCAGTCCCTGCTTTTCCGTTGTTTTTCGGATCCGGATACCGTATTTTTCCGGATGCTGTCCCATATCTGACGTGGCTGTGAGGGTAAACCTGGAAGGTTTGAACCAGTTGAACACATCCTTGCAGCCCATACAAAACCCGAGTGTTTCCAGAGCGTCTTCCCAGGTTTCCCCGGGTACACCCACCATGATATTGACATGGTTGTTGTAAAAACCTGCCAGTTTCATATGGTTTACAAAGGCCTGAAGGGCGGTGGCATCATATCCTTTGTTCAGCAGAGCCAGAATCCGGTTACTGGCAGACTCCATGCCCACGGTGCAGTTGAAGCCGCTTTTCTTGAGTGTTTTGAAAATCTCTGGAGTAAATCCGGTATCCACCCGGATAAAGGCATGCCAGTTTATCTCAAGGTCCTGTTCCAGGATGGTTTGTGCAATTTTCAGGGCATGAGCGGGCGCGATGGCCTCAGCCAGCATTCTGAAACTGGAGAATCCCACGTCTGTATAGTAGCGGATGTCGGAAAGGATATCAGTGGTTTTCCTGGGTCGGTAGGTCTTGTCCCGATGAAGGTTGACGTAGTCGCAGAAGGTACATTTCTTCCAATAACAGCCGGCGGACTGTCGGATAGGAATTTTCGCTTCCCTGGGCACCCGGGCCAGGGCCCTGGGCCCGAAACGGTTG
This sequence comes from Desulfotignum sp., assembly GCA_011390235.1. Next base: position 1,406 of record JAABSS010000129.1, on the reverse strand, counting down.
TAGTCATAGACCGGTGTCGGGTTTTGATTACCGGAATCATGGATGCCGGCGGTTTGCTCCCGGTGCTGTTCAAAAGTCAGTATCCCGTCCGACTCCCGGGGAAGTCTGCCCGCTTTTACCGCCTTGAGCAGGCAGGCCAGAGGATGTTCGCCCTCATATTGTACAAAAGAGTCCACAGGCAGCCGTGCGTGCATTTCAGCCAGCTCTTCCCGGCGCATCAGGGTAATAACCGGCCCCCCGAAGCAGATATGGACCGGGTCCGCCATTTGTTTTATCTGCCCGGCCAGGGCAACCGCAGGTGCCAGCTGCTGAGAAAAGGGGATGGAAAATCCCACCACCGGTGCCCGGGTTTCGACAATTTCCCGGGCAATTTCAGGATGCAGCAAATCCATCAACTCCCGCATTTCCGGGCTGTTCACCAATTCCAGAATACCATCGCAAGAAAGGGTCCGGCTCTGATAGAGATGGCCGAACATCTTTTTGTAGGTTTCACCAAAGACACGGGTATACCGGATTCCAGCGATTTCCATTGCCATCAGATCATAAACCGAATCCAATCTGGATATGATGCGGTCCGGGAGTCCGGTCCGGCTTTCCGGCTCAGATGATCTGGCAAGGCATAACAGGGCGGCAAGGTTCAGGTCCACGGTTTTGGTATGAAATCCTTTGCTTTCAAGAAAACTGCTCAGAAAATGGGGGGCTGAGTAGACCCGGTCGATTCGGTCCATGGGTGGTGGAAATATCAGTACGGCATCCATCTGCTTCATAGGGAAGGCTCCTTTTATTCGATTTTTATCTGTTATCTTTATCACGGACAATAACCTGGCATGCATCCGGCAATCTCTGTATTCCGGACCAAAAAATCCCCCATAGGCATGGCTGCCGGAGGCAGGACAGATGGAATATGGTTTCCAACATCTTTCTGCGCATCTTGTGCATTGTAAACCATCTGCATTGCAGCGGCTGCCCCGTATTATGCAGGCATGTCAAAAAAATAGGAACGGTTTTTCTGAAAGCATTGTACAGTGACGGCAAAGCAAAAATACATGATTCTCCCCATATTCCCTCCACCCTTTCCAGGGTATAATGCTGTGACTGAGAAGAAAAGGCTTATGATCAGGATATGCTGAAACCAAGGAGGATGTCATGGAAAAGAACAGCATCATTAACAACACCATGGCAGGAGTGACAGATCTGCCTGTCCTGCCGGCGCTGGCTGATTCGAAAGGCCCATATGCGGATGACGGTATATATCCGGAGGCGGATGAACTGGCCAACGCACTCTGCCTGTTGAACCTCGTCATCAACAGAAACCGTATCCCGGGAATGTACCATCCGACCGGGCAGCCCGGCAGATAAAAGAGGTATAGATACAGTTTTAAATTTTATAGATGACCCGTTTATCA
>JAABSS010000128.1 GCA_011390235.1 Desulfotignum sp. | reverse complement strand
AGGCTTGTTTTATTGTGTTTTTATCAAAAATTGGGTGTTGTCAAAGGGCAAAAACGCAATAATGAAAGCCTGACCCCTCCTGAATTACTGCTGACCGGCCTCGTGTCCGTAATAAGAGGAATAATATTTCCGATAATAGCGGTAATACCGCTCTTTGTTGATATCCACCCGGTTGAGGACCAGTCCCAGGATTTTGGTGGTACCGGCTTCCAGCTGGCTGATGGCATCTTTGATATATTTTTTATTCACATCATTGGCTTTTACCACCAAAAGAATGCCATCGGTGTTCGGCGAAATTATCAGGGCATCACTGGCCGGCAGTACCGGCGGGGTATCAATGATCACAAAATCAAAAAACGCTGTCAGATTGTCCAGGACAAACTGCATTTTTTTTGAACTGATCATTTCAGACGGGTTGGGGGGTATCTTTCCCGATGGCATGAGAAAGAGCTTTTCAGTTTCTGTGGGCACAATTCTGGATTCAATAAGTTTCGTCAGATAGGGGGATTGTTCCTCCTCTTCAATGAATTCATAAAACAGTTTGTCAAAATTGACATTATGGTCAATGGTGCTTGCAATCCGGTTTCCCGGCTGGCTGGAAAAAGTGAAGCTGCCGTCCAGCATGGCAACCGCAGCTCTGAATGCCTCCACAATATGCACGGAAAGATGTTTTTTCAACTCGGATTTGGAGATCATGCCCATGGTGGTCAAGATAGTGCCCAGTTTCTGGGCTGATTTTTTCTGCTGACCCAGAGCGATCCTTGCCTGCTCGGTGGTCAGCAGGTTCTGGCTGATCAATGTGGAAGCCAACCGGTGCTTTTCCGGTCGATTTTTCCAGAAAATATCAGTCAGATTTCCGTTTTTGAAACTGATATCCACATGGTTTTTGTCATTGTGGATGGACAAAATTCCTGTTCTCTTCTGCAGCTTGTTCAATCGAATGAGATCATTGAGCCGGATATCACCCATACTGCCTTTGGTTATCATTGTACCGAGATCTCTGGATATCAGCTCTGTGAGGCCGGGTTCTTTTTCAGCACTGAATCTGCTGGTCAGGCCCGGTTTTCGCAAATCACAGTCCACCATCAAAACCCGCTGTCCTGCCTGGGCCATGGTATAGGCCAGATTGGCAACCGTATTGGTTTTTCCCTCCATTTCCGTGGCACTGGTTACGCACACGGTTTTCAGCTCCCTGTCCATGGAGGTGAACTGCAGGTTGGTCCGCAGGGTGCGATAGGATTCCGCATACCCTGATTTGGAAGGAAATTGGTTCAGCAGGGTATTTGTTTTGTTGTTTTTTTTGAATAATTTGCGCATTTAATATCCTCCTTTGGCAGTGCCTGACAGTTCAGCATCCGGTATAATGGCAAGAACAGGATATCCCAGAGATTGTTCCGCATCTTCTTCATTGCGTATGGTCTGGTCCAGGTATTCCAGAAAAAAGGCCAGGCCGATGCCCCCGAAAAGCCCCAGTATGAGACTGAGCAAAAGGTTGCGTTTTTTATTGGGCTTGACCGGTTTTTCAGGCGTATCAGCGATTTCCACAATGGTGAGATTGGATGCCTGGCTGGACTGGAGGATATTGGACTCCTTGATCTGGGAAAGCAGAATATCATACATCTGCTGCCCGGCATTTACATTGCGCTGGTAAATATTGTAATTCATCTCTTTTTCACTGGTCTGGATGGCCTCTTTTTCCAGGGCTGCGATCTGCTCTTTTATCTCTCTTTCCTGGCTGGCCAGCATATTTTTTTCCCGTCTCAGCCCATTGAGCTTTTTTTCCAGCTCTATTTTGAGTTTGGCTGCGGTATTGTCGATCTTGGAATTCACCTCGATGAGTTTGGGGTGTTTTCCTTTGTACACCTCGGATAGATGGCCTTTTTCGATCTCCAGGGTGGTGAGCATACCATACAGCTCCTTTACAATGGGATCGTCCACCATGGATTTGATCTGCATGATATTGTCATCGTTCCCCAGGGCGCCTCCCAGCTCATTGAGTTTTGTATCCAGCTCCAGCCGCTTGTTTCTCACCTCAAGATATTTGTGGTTGAAACTGGCGATCTTCTGGTTGATCACATTCTGCCTGCCCTCAACGGAAAACATTTTTTCATCCTGCTTGTATGCGATGAATTCCTTTTCCGCATCTTCCAGTTTCTTTTTCACACTGTACAGCTCATCGGTCATCCAGGACAGCTTGTCTGTGGAAGACTTGAGTTTGGTGGACAGGTCGAATTCAATATATTTGCGGGCCACGGCATTGGCTATGTCCCGGGTTCTTTCAGGATCGGTATCCATCACCGAAATCGCCATGATCCGTGTTTCTTCCACCGGGGAGACACTGATGCGCGACAGGATCTGCAGATATTTTCTGTCCTGTTCACTGACCGGGGCTGTGGATGCAGCAGCATCATCAGACGGCAGGTATTGGGCAATGTAATCGGTCACCGTCTTTTTAATGGCCTTGAGATTGGTTTTCACCCGTTTTGCATACCGCATAACAGGGTTGATGGATTCCAGGTCTTCAGTTCCCCCATTCGGTGACAGATCAATTTCATCCGCCACCAGCTTGAGCACCGGCTTTGAGGTGATCAGTTTAAAGTGGGTGTTGAAGTTTTTTTCTTCCGCGTAAAAACTTTCCATGGTAAACACCTGTCCGGACAGCGGGGACACCTTGGAGTCAGATCCTATCACAAGCTTGGATGTTGCCTGGTACACAGGGGTTGCCGTAAAACTGAAAACAGCTGTAACCACCACCGTGATAAACAGAAACGACAGCACGATCCCTTTCCGGTTCAGCACCACATTCAGATAGTCAGACAGGTGAATCTCTTCATTTACTGGTCGTGTCATTGTCTCTCCTTACAGCCAGGTCTCAGGGACGTGGATCCGGTCCCCGGGTTGAATGGCAACATCGGGAATCTCGCCATTGGTCACTTTTTTAAGATCGATTTTAATGATTTCCTGTTTTTTGTCCGCTTTGGTCCGGATGATTTTGGTGCGTGATATTGCCGCATACTTGTCAAATCCCCCGGCCAGAATACAGGCGGACATGGCGGTCATGCCGGGCTGATACTCATAAACTCCGGGTTTTTTTATCTCCCCTTCCACATAGATTTTGGATACAGCCTGATCCAGTTTGCTGGCATGCGGGATATACACAATATCGCCGGGCACCAGCTGGATATTATGGTTCATATCCCCTTCATCCAGAAGCTTTGTCAAATCCACCTGGATGGTTTCTCTGTTTTCCATTGCCGCTGCCACGCTTTCATCTGTCAGTTCCACATCATGGTTTTCCCGCAGCACATAGGCCAGGCTGCCCCGTTCAGGCAGCACCCCTTCGGCCCGGGCAATCAACTCCAGAAAATTGGTGGCAGAGGTCATTTCATACTGCCCCGGCGTTTCGACTGCCCCGGAAATAAAAAACCGGATGCTGTGATATCCCTTGATCTGGATATTCACCTGGGGAGACACAAAATAATCCCTTTCAAGGGGCACCAGAATGGCGTTTTCCAGTTCGGTCAATGTCAGACCCCCGGCTTTTACAGAACCGATGTAAGGCACATTGATCCGTCCCTGCTCAGACACGGTGACCTCTACTTTTTCCTGTTCCACGCCCCCGGCATGAATGGAGATGCTTAAAATATCTCTTGGACCCAGAAAATAACCTTCCGGCTGACACATGCCCCCTGAGGCGGCGGCAAGTACCAGCAGCACACTTACCATACCCCATAAAACCCATTTTCCCATCTTACCTGCTTCCCAAATCATAATTAACGGTTACACGGAATGCTGCATAGGCATTGTCATAATCATTGAATGCAACAGAAGAATCCCGCAGTTCAATCCCGGATCTCAATGTCAGGGTCAGCCAGTCATTTACAAAATACGATGCCTGTCCGGAAAAAGACCAGGTATCATCATCCCGGTCCAGCAGGCCCGACTGATAATCACTTTTCTGGTAATATGCATTGATCCGGGCATCGATTTTTTCCAGAAACAGCTTGCCCAGCATCAGGGTCACCCTGTCGGCCCGGTAATATTCGTTGCCGTTGCCGGTGTTGTTGAAATTCTGGGCAAAGGCCAGTTCCATATAACTTCTGGGCCGTTCCCCCTCGGCAAGATCCGGCGGATTCTGCCCTTTGACGGAAAAATGCCAGGAAACCGTATCCAGATCACTGAACCCTGCCTGGTCAAAATCGCGTTCATGGTATCCGATGCCCCCGGCAAATGCAAAATATTTGAATTGGCTCACCGCGTTTATTTTATATTCCGAAGAGGTATAGTCAGAAGAAAACCCGTCATAGGACATGTCCGCTCTTACATATTCCAGATCTATGGTGGTAAATTTGTTCACCTCATAATACATCCGGCCCATCCATTCGGACAAAGAGGAGTCTTCTTCCGTATCTGCGGCAAAGTCAATATCCGTATTTCTGAACTCCAGCCCAGCGGCAATCCGTCTGGTGATCTGGTATTTCACCCATGGCCTTATGCGGTTGATACTGTATTCATTGACATCGGTGAAATTGTCGAACTGGTCCCGCTCGGAGGGGTTTCTGGTATTGATCCAGGTATCGGCAATCCCGGCGGTCATCCGG
>JAABSS010000127.1 GCA_011390235.1 Desulfotignum sp. | reverse complement strand
TGGACAAGGAGTTCAACGGGAAAAAAGGCATTGAAAAACAGAAAAAAGAAGGCATTGCCCAGAAACTGGTGTGCATGGTGGTGGATGCCACAGATTCCGATCCATTCGGGTACAACCCGATTTTTGCGGGTGAGGAACGTATCGGCATGACATCTTCCGGCGGATACGGCCACAGGGTTGAAAAGAGTATTGCATTGGGGTATGTTAAACCCAAGTTTGCCAAAGAAGGCACCCAGCTGGAAGTGGAGATCCTGGGGCGTAAGCGCAGCGCACAGGTTGTGGCCATGCCCCTGTATGATCCCAAAAATGAAAAAATGAAACGCTAACATCGATAGTTTGAGGGTAAAATATGAAAATCTGTGTATGTGTAAAACATGTGCCGGACACGGCAGCGACCATCAAGATTGACGGAGAAACCGGATTCAAGGATTCGGAAATCAAGTTCGTTGTCAACCCCTATGATGAATACGGGGTGGAAGAAGCGGTCAAGCTGAAGGAAAAAAACGGCGGTGAAGTGGTTATTGTCACTGTAGGCAAACCGGAAGCAGCCGCCACCATCCGATCTGCCCTGGCCATGGGGGCTGACCGGGCCATTCTGGTAACAACAGACAGCCAGTTTCTGGATGCCTCGCTGACGGCCAAAGCCCTGAAGTCGGCCATGGAAAAGGACGGACTGCCGGATCTGATATTCACCGGCAAAGGCTCTGTTGATTCTGAAAGTTTCCAGACCCAGTACCGCCTGGCCCATTCCCTTGGAATACCTGTGGTGAACGAGGTGAGCACCCTGTCTGTGGACGGCAAAAAAGCGGTGGCTGAACTGGAGGTCGGTGGCGGGGACAAGCAGGTCATTGAGATGGGCCTGCCCTGCGTCATCGGGGCCACCAAAGGGTTGAATGAACCCAGGTATCCCAAATTTCCGGACATCATGAAGGCCAAGAAAAAGAAAATTGACGAAATGACCCTTGCAGATATTGGCATTGATGCATCCGCCCCTGGCGTGACCCTGGAAAAACTGGAACCTGTGCCTGAAAGAACCGGTGCAAAAATGATTGAGGGATCAGTGGAAGAACAGGTAACCGAACTTATCCGGGTCCTGAAAGAAGATGAAAAGGTTTTATAAAATAAGGAGATAGATGTTATGGCCAGTACTGGCATATTGATTGAAACTGAAAACGGTGCGGTCAAGGAAACCTCCCTGGGGGTGATGACAGCTGCAGCCGGTCAAAAAATAATCGCTTTGGTAACCGATGCAGATCCGGAAGGCCTCAAGGACAAACTGGCGGAATATGGTGCAGCCAAAATCGTGAAGCTGACAGCTTCCGGCAAGGATGTGTCTGCCAACCCTGATCTTGCGGCCCTTGCCCTGGCAGCGGCTGTGGAAAAATACGGCCTTACCGCCCTTCTGGGAACCGCATCCACCAACGGCAAAGATCTGTTTGCCCGGGTTGCAGCCATCATGGACCAGCCGTTGGTATCCGACTGTGTGGCCCTGGATATTGCGGCCAAAACAGCAAAAAAATCCCATTTTTCCGGTAAAACCTTTGCCACCTTGAAAGTGGATGCAGCCGTTTTTCTGGCAACGGTGCGGCCCAATGCCATTGAGGCCAAGGCATCTGCAGGTGCCGGGGAAATCGAGGCGTTCCCGGCCGAGGTGACAGATCCCGGACTCGTGACCATCAAGGAAGTGAAAAAAGGCGATGCCGGCAAGATAGATCTTACGGAAGCTCCGGTCATTATCACCGGCGGCCGTGCCATCAAGGCGGCTGAGAACTATAAGATGCTGGAGGACTGTGCCGCCAAGATAGGGGCTGCAGTGGGAGCGTCACGGGCTGCGGTGGATGCCGGGTATGCGCCCCATTCCATGCAGGTGGGCCAGACCGGAAAAACCGTATCCCCCAAGCTGTACATTGCCTGCGGGGTTTCCGGTGCTGTTCAGCATTTTGCCGGCATGAAAACCTCCAAGGTGATCGTGGCCATCAATGAGGACAAGGATGCCCCCATTTTTGCCAAGTGTGATTACGGCATTGTGGGGGATATTTTTGATGTGGTTCCGGTATTGACTGAAAAACTGTGAAGTGTTACATGACCCGGTACCTGCAGCAGCAGGTACCGGGTCATGTGTATACAGATGCCGTTGATGCATGTAACAATTGTAAAGGGGACTTTCATGAAAATACTTGTTGCCTATGACAAAAACACATCCACTTCCAAAGTTCTGGACAAAGCCCTGAAAAGGGCCAAGGAGTCCAATGCCTATGTGTATCTGATCAGAACCTGTGATCCGGATACCAAAGAGCGGGAAGTCCAGGAACTGGAACACAGGCTCAACGAGATCCGCAATGAAGTGTTCAAAAAACACGGGATTGAGAGTGAGACACATATCCTGATCCGGGGACTGGCACCTGGCGAGGATATTGTCCAGTTTGCCTATGAAAAAAATGTGGATGAAATCATCATTGGCATCAAAAAGCGGTCCAAGGTGGAAAAAATGGTGTTCGGATCCACGGCCCAATATGTCATTTTAGAGGCCCATTGTCCGGTATTGACCCTAAAATAAATAACCGGGAATCACAATTGTGCGGATCTTGAGAATGTTGTCGTTTGATTATTCATATAAAGAGAAGGGAGGTGTTTTTGTGAAAGACAGGTTTGATACTGATTATCAGGTAGGACAGGAAAATGTGAAAAAATGGGGGATGGATGTGCATCCTGCTTTTTTTTGTCGTGGCTTACCTGGTTGTCGTTTTTATTATTCTAACCTTGTGGAATCCGGTAGAAGCCAAAAAGGTGTTTGACGGTACCAAATCATGGACCATAGAAAATTTTGACTTATTTAAAGGAGGATTTAACCTTGGATAATAATGGTAAAAGTAATGCAAAGATGACTTTTTGGATTGCACTTGTAGTAATGATTCCATTTGTAATTTTTGGCGCTGCCGCACCCGAAGCATTCGGTAAAGCTGCTGATGTAGTATTCAAATACATGAAGGAAGCATGGGGCTGGAGTTTTATCATGGGCGCCAGCATTTTCCTTTTCCTGACTGTGTTTTTACTGCTCAGCCCTGTAGGTCAAATCAGGCTGGGTGGAGATGATGAAAAACCGGAATACTCCAATATGGCCTGGTTCGCTATGCTTTTTAGCTGCGGTATGGGTATTGGTCTGCTTTTCTGGGGTGTTTCCGAACCGATGTGGCACTATATGTGGCCGCCTCACGGTGAAGCAAAAACTGCTGGGGCAGTGCATCTGGCCATGCAGTACTCTTTCTTCCACTGGGGTTTTCATCCCTGGGCGATTTATGCTGTAGTTGCCGCTTCCCTTGCTTACTTTTCTTATCGTAAGGGATTACCGATGCTGCTTAGTTCCTGCCTTGAGCCGATCCTCGGCCGTAAGGGTATTGAGGGCCCCTGGGGGATTCTGGTTAATGTAATCGGTGTTTTTGCCACCCTCTTTGGCCTGGCTACTTCTCTGGGTCTTGGTGCTATGCAGATTGGCGGCGGCATGGAAGAGTTATTCGGCTTTACAAGTGGCCCGGCTTTGTGGTTGGCCATCGTTATAATAGCCACGATCGCAGCGATTATCTCCACAGTAACTGGTATTGACCGCGGTATTAAGTATCTCAGCCAGCTCAATATTGTAGTTGCTGTGTTGTTAATGCTGCTGGTATTTATTCTCGGTCCAACAGTGTTCATTCTTAAACTGTTAACCCAGGCTACCGGTGATTACCTGCAGAACATTATCCAGATGTCCTTTGGTCTTGATGCTGCAGGCGCCGGCACAGAAGGCTGGTATAATGCCTGGACCGTTTTTTACTGGGCATGGTGGATCGCCTGGGCTCCCTTTGTCGGGACTTTTATTGCCCGTGTATCACGCGGACGCACCATCCGTAACTTTATTGTCGGGGTTATGCTTGTCCCGGTGGCAGTAAGCATGGTCTGGTTTGCTGTCTTTGGCGGTTCTGCCCTGTACCAGACTGTTTTTGAAGGTAATGAAGCAATTATGGCAGCTGTCAATAAAGATTCTGCCTTGGGTTTCTTTGCGGCACTGCAGGGATTCCCGTTATCAGGCCTGCTGGTTGCTGTGGCGATGTTCTCGGTTGCGGTATTTTTCATTACATCCTCCGACTCGGGAACCTATGTTAACGGCATGTTAACCTCTGGTGGTAACCCTAATCCGCCGCTGTATCTGCGTATAACCTGGGGTTCTTTACAGGGTGCTATCGCCGCAATTCTGCTTTTCACAGGCGGCCTTAAAGGGCTGCAAACAGCTTCCGTTGTCGGTGGGTTCCCCTTCATGATTATCATGTGCCTGATGTTATACTGCCTGATGAAAGCCCTCTTTGCAGAAATGCGTGAAGGGACGCTGCCTGTAGAGAAGCAGCGGATCATGGATGCCCTGGAAGAAATTAAGTCTGCCAAATAATATCAGCATATAAATAAATATAGTGAGTAAAAGGCCGCCCTTTCGGGGGCGGTCTTTTATGTTGGTGCGCCAGGCATGGCGCGCAGCGCCTGACTGGCGCTATCCGGTTTTTCATCCCCGGTGATCATGATGGGCGCAGCATCGAAATCTTGTGCCGACATCATGGATACTACCCGTTCAAACGCACTTTCAATCATCAACTGTTCCCATCTTTCCAGTTTTGAAAACCGC
>JAABSS010000126.1 GCA_011390235.1 Desulfotignum sp. | reverse complement strand
GGGTATGAACGGATGCACAATCCGGTACTGCAGAAAAAGGACAGAGAATCTTTTATCGATTTCAAGGTTCATGAACACCATTATATGCCGCCCTATTTCAAAAAAATGGAACAATACAACCAATTTGGTTCACCGCCTCTGCATTCACTGCCGCAACCGGAACCTATGAATGCAAAAGATGTGGAAAAGGCACAGACCAGTGGCGCAGTACTTATGGATCTGCGCAGTCCCGAGGCATATGCCGGAGCTTTCATTCCGGGCAGCCTTGCCATGCCCCTGGAAATGATACCGGCGTATGCAGGATACCTGCTGGATTATGATACTGACATCATCTTGATCCCGGAGACACGGGAACAGATACCTGTCGCAGTGGCGCATCTGATCCGGATAGGATATGACCGCGTGTCAGGCTATCTCAAAGGCGGCATGCACAGCTGGGAGACAGAGGGTCTGCCGTATGAGCGGATCGGAGCTGTCCACGCGGCTGCAATTGAGCAGCGTCTGCAGAATAAGGAAAACCTCACCCTGCTCGATGTCCGCAAGATCAGCGAATACAAACAGGGCCGATTGGCGGGCGCCACCCACATTTTTCTTGGTGAGCTCCCGGAGCGGATCGATGAACTCGATCCTGACAAACCGATAATCACCTTCTGCGGCAGTGGTCAAAGGGCAATTATTGCAGCATCGATCCTGAAGCAGCACGGCTTCAGCAGGGTGGAAGACAGCCTTGGATCGATGATGGCCTGTAAAAACGTGGGCTGCGAACTGCAGGAGGGTTGATCAGCTGTCTTTCGGCAGTTTCGGTGACAAGACCTTGATTGATCTTGTTCAGCCCCGAAATCCTTGGTTCGTTATCATTCCGTTGGCAGTGTTTATGGCAGTGTTTATGGCCGTACTGGAGATTGCAAGATTATAACCGCGGGAACCGGGATACGGCCGTGCCGGTTTTTGAAAAACGGTGTCAGGATACTTTCAGGGCTGCAAGGGCCCACAAAGAAATTGCCTGTCAGAATTGATTTATAAATGAAACATGGAGGGTAAATACATGTTTCTACCTATTGTTTTCAGGTCTTTTTTGTTTCATCATAAAAAAATAATGACCAACAGGCAAACGGTTGTTGAAATAAGATTTATCTTTAAATCAACCGCAAACGCCGCAATCTGAAAACCCATAAAAATGGAGACAGTCAAATGGCACAAAGAAAGCAGATCTTTACATGTGAAGTATGTGGAAACATTACCGAAGTCCTTCACGGCGGAGAAGGCGAACTGGTATGCTGTGGACAGGCAATGATACTTTTTGAAGAAAAGGCAGCCGCAGATGAAGGCAAAGAAAAACATGTGCCAGTAATCGAGGCATCTGAAGGCGGCGTTACAGTTAAAGTGGGAAGCAATCCCCATCCCATGGAAGAAAAGCATTACATTGAATGGATTGAAATTGTTGATGATGATACATCCTGCCGCCATTTTCTGAAACCCGGTCAGGCACCGGAAACATTTTTTGAATGCAAAAACAAGAATGTTTCCGCCCGCGAATTTTGTAATGTTCATGGACTGTGGAAATCCTGATAACCGGGGCTGCCATATCCATGGAAAAGGAGCGGCAGTTTTTTGCAGCCGCTGAGCAAAGGTGTTTTTATGACAGATGATAAAAAAAAAGAACCTGATGAACTCGATGTCTGCACACAGTCCCCTGAATTTGCCGAACATGCAAGACCCAATGAACCAGCAGAAGAGGCCTGTGATGACGGCAGAGCCGGAACCAAAGCCCAGCAAAAAAAGGAGGTTAATGCCATGACAGACGATAAAAATAAAGATTGTGAAGACCGTGTGGAGGACAGAAAGCAGGAACGTCAGGAGACCATGGATAAAATGTCCATCGATACTTCTGAAGCCCACACTTATGACAAGAACAACCCAGAGGACGGAGAAAAATGTTCTTAAAATCTTTTTAAGATGATTTCATTCGACGACGGGCGGATACTGCTTATCCGCCCGCTATTCCAAAAAATAAGGAGAGCTATGTTTTGTTATCAATGTGAGCAGACAGCAAAGGGGACAGGGTGTGATGTCCTTGGAGTCTGCGGAAAAAAACCGGAAGTGTCTGACCTGCAGGATCTGCTTCTCTACAGCCTCATGGGGCTCTCCGAGGTGGTGCTTGAAGGCATAAGGTTCGGCATACAAGATCGGCGGTATGGTGTGTTCACCGTTAAAGCCGCCTTTTCAACGTTAACCAATGTGGATTTTGATCCCCAGAGATTTGTGGCTCTGATCCATCAGAGCGTTGCATTGCGAGAAGAGCTTAAGAAAAAACTGGAAAGCAGCAACTTTCCCTTGCAGCTCAAGCAAGGTGCTGCCACCTTTGAACCGGCAGAAACCCGGGATGAACTCCTTGAGCAGGCGGCAACTGTGGGATTGTTTTCATACCCTGCGGAAAATGCGGATATTCTGTCCTTAAAACACACTGTATTGTTCGGCATAAAAGGGGTGGCTGCCTATGCAGATCATGCCCAGATTCTGGGACAGGAAGATGATGATCTCTACCTTTTTATATTCAAGGCCCTGGCTGCCATACAGCAGGAAGGTCTTAATCTGGACGACTGGGTACAGCTGACCTTTGATTGCGGCAAGGCAGCATACCGGTCCATGGAACTTCTGGATGCCGCCCATACAGAAACATATGGACATCCGGTACCCACACGGGTTCCCCTGGGACATAAAAAAGGCAAGGCCATTCTGGTCTCCGGTCACGATCTCAAAGATCTTGAAGAACTGCTCAAACAGACCCGGGGAAAAGGAATCAATATCTATACCCATGGTGAAATGCTCCCTCTCCACGGGTACCCGAAATTAAAAGAATATGAGCATTTTTACGGACACTACGGCACAGCATGGCAGAACCAGACCAAAGAATTTGGGGATTTTCCCGGTGCAATCCTGATGACCACCAATTGCCTGCAGCGTCCCCAGAAATCCTATGAAAAAAATCTGTTTACATCCGGCCTGGCAGGATGGCCGGAGATACCGCATATCCCTGACACCGATTTTGGGCCGGTGATCGATCGGGCACTGTCTCTTTTCGGGTTTGAAGAGGATGTCGACAAGGGAGCAGTCATGGTGGGGTTTGCCCGAAATTCCATTCTTGATAAGGCCGATGATATACTTGCGGCTGTCAAGGCAGGAAAGATCCGCCATTTTTTCCTGGTTGCCGGTTGTGATGGTGCCAAACCAGGACGCAATTATTATACCGAATTTGTGGAGAAATTACCGGAAGACTGCATTGTTATGACCCTTGCCTGCGGGAAATACCGTTTCTTTGACAAAGATCTTGGTGATATTGACGGCATACCGCGTCTTTTGGATGTGGGGCAGTGTAATGATGCCTATTCCGCTATTCAGATTGCACTGGCGCTTTCCAAGGCACTGGATACCAATGTCAATGACCTTCCCTTGTCCATGATTTTATCCTGGTATGAGCAGAAAGCGGTGTGTATTCTCTTGGCTCTGCTGTATCTGGGTATTCAGGACATGCGCCTGGGACCCAGCCTTCCGGCGTTTTTTACACCCAACATACTCAATGTTCTGGTGGAAAAATTTAATATCATGCCCATAAAAACACCAGACGAAGACATCAGAGATATCCTGGGATAAAAAAGAGATAAATTATGGGTACTGTCAGAAAAGTAATTTTATGGCAGACATTATAACATTATAACCCGCTGAAAGGAGACTCAGTTATGGCTGCTTTTGTTGTCACACTTCCTTTTAATTTCTGAAGTTTTCTGTATTCTTAAAAAAAATCTGCTTATTCTAACCTGCAAAACCTGTGGGGTGGGAAGTAACTCCTCCCTGTCAGTGTGGCATGGAGCCGGTGATATGAAACAGCAGAACCCCATCGCCGGACCGGGGGCCACCGATGGTCATGCTGCGGTTGTTTTTGAGCAAAACCCGGGTTTGAAACACGGATTTTTTTTTGTGCAGGATCTGGATGTCATACTGGATTCTGCCTCCCTGGCTTCCGGTGGGGGTCAACTGCAGGGTCCGCTGAGCGGGCAGCCGGATACGACCCTGCTGCTGGAATGCCAAAGACAGCATCTGATCCTGCAGCAGCGTGTATTCAGTATATTTGAATACCGATTCCAGTTCAGGAACGATCTGCCGCAGTGTCGGGTCAACGGACCGGGACCGGGTGGATGCCTGGATAACCTTGACGGAGGTCATTACTGTGTCCTGTGCAAAGACGGTCTGTGCCGGGCAGCAGCACCAGATCACTCCGGCGGCAATGGCGGCAAACCGGATCAAACTGATAAATCGGATCATATCCCTTCCTTTCATGGTCAGGTTTCTGAATACCAGATTATGGTATGGTGGGTCTCGGGTGTTTCAAGAATCATGACCGCATTATACTCGGTATTGATGGATGTGACAATGGCACTGGGACTTGCCGGTGCTGCTCCGTCATGTTTCAGAGCATACACACTGATAAAAAAAAGGACAGCAATGGATGCGGCCGCTGCCAGAAAAGGTCGGACCGGTCTACTGAAAAATCGTCCGCTCCAGGGCCTGGCCGGTTTTTCAACCGGTTTTCCCATTGTCCGGTACAGACGGGCAGGATCAATGGCCACTCCTCCCGGCAGGTCAGTCAGTTCGTTGAACGACCGGGTGGCATTCCGGAATTGTGCGGCAATTTCACG
>JAABSS010000137.1 GCA_011390235.1 Desulfotignum sp. | reverse complement strand
TCCCGGATGATCCTGTCCGTGCACGATGAAATCATATTTGAAACCCCGTTTGCAGAAAAATCCGACCTCATGGATCTGGCCAGAGAGGTCATGGAAGGGGTATATTCTCTGAAAGTACCTTTAAAGGTAAATTTTGGATCCGGTGCCAACTGGGCAGCGGCACACTAGGAAAAAATGTGGCACACACCATGGAAAAAACACGTATCGGCATTTTTGTCAAACACCAGGAAGATGCCCGGAAAAAGGCCGAAGAACTTGTCAGGACATTCGGGGACAAAGCGGTCATCATCGACAGCAGACAAAGTGCAGATGCTTTTTTGCCAGATGACCTCATCTGTATTCTGGTACTGGGGGGAGACGGCACCTTTTTAAGTGCGGCCAGGCTTATCGGAGACCGGGAAATTCCTTTGCTGGGAACCAAATTCGGCGAAGTGGGATTTCTGGCCATCACCCTGGAAGAACATCTGTACGAGGCTTTGGAAAAAGTGTTCAAGGGTGCATATATCATTCATAAGCGGGCACGGCTGAATGTCCGGCTGATGCGGGAAAATACCGTGCTGGCAGATGTGGACGTGCTCAACGACGCGGTGATCAACAAATCAGCATTGTCCAGGCTGGCTTCCTGTGCCGTGTACCTGGACAATATCTATCTGACGACTTTCCGGGCGGACGGGCTTATTGTGGCCACCCCCACCGGCTCTACCGCCTATTCCCTGGCAGCAGGCGGTCCTGTGGTGCATCCGGCAGTGCCTTCCATCATCCTGACCCCCATCTGCCCGTTTACCCTTACCAACCGGCCATTGCTCATCCCGGATACCACTGCCATTGAAATCCGGCTGGAAGACAGTCCGGAAGACATCATCCTCACCCTGGACGGCCAGGAGGGCTTTGAGATGGGTCCCGATGACAAAATTTTTATCACCAAAAGTCCCAATGCCGTGCAGTTGATCTCTTTTGAAGAACAATCCTACTTCAAAGTCCTTAAAACCCGGCTTCACTGGAGCGGGGGCCGCAGTTAGGTCCCTGACCCCGATCATCAATATGGTTGTTATTGCTTATATTCGGCCCAGGGTTTGTTGATCTGCACCAGAAAATTTTTGTGGTCCCCCAGGGTTTCAATGAAATCTTCCAGCTCATCCCGGTCCAGTTCCGGGGAAATATAAAAGGCATCCTGGAACAGGCGGGGTTTTCCGCATTCAGGGATCAGTGGCTGCAGATGGCGTTTCAGCCCGAATACTCCGATATTGATCCACACCGCTGTGATGTCGGGATAAGATTCCACCAGATCAAAGGTTTCTCTGATGGAGGCCATGGTTTCTCCCGGTCCGCCCAGAACCAGTGAAATACCATGATCAATGCGGGATTCTGCCAGGTTGTTCAAGGCAGATCTGATATCATCTTTTCTGTATCCCCGGTTCATATTGGCCAGAAGCCGGGCTGATGCGGTTTCAATGGAAAGGCCCGCAAAAGTGCACCCGGATGCCTTGAGCAGATTGCAGAACTCCGGGGAAATCCCCAGGGGCTTGAAAGTCCCGGACCGCCATTGCAGGTTTGTGTTTACATTTGCCAGGGTCTGGAACAGGGTTTTGACATAAGGAATGGGGCAGTTGAAACTGGTGTCGCAGAAATTGATATCAACTGCTCCGGTACAGGAGATGATATGGCGGATTTCCGCCAGAATCCGGCCAAAGGATTTGGTGCGGTACTCACGGCCATTGGGAAAGCTGCTGGAGCAATAGGTGCACCCAAAGGAACACCCCCGCTTGGTGACCATGCCCCAGGGAATACCCATGCGGTTGTAGAATGTGGTATCAAACAGGTGATATGCCGGCAGGGGCATGGTATCCAGATCCTTTATTTCCTGCCAGGGCCGGGTATGAAAAGTTTCGCCGCTGCGGATAACAATGCCCGGTACCCGCTGCAAGGTCTTTTCCCGGGAGCAGGCATCCAGAAACAAAGGAAAGCTGGATTCACATTCTCCCACAAGGCCAAAGTCAATATCCAGGCAGGTGAGCCAGTCTGCCGGAAAATAATTGAATGCGCTGCCTCCGGCCACCAGCAGTGCATCGGTCTGCTGCCTGGCAATGGTCACCAGGCGGTTGAGCATGGGACGGATATCGGTGAAAACAAATTTGTTTTTAAGGGGATTTTCCGGTATATCACAGGTGACCAGGGGAATGGACAGACCCACCACATCCGGTTTAAACTGTTCCAGGCAGGCGATAAATCCGGTTTCATCTCCCTGATCCGGCAGGCAGTCGAAGACAGCCACCCGGTGGCCGGCCTCCAGTGCAGATCCGGCTATATATGCTGCCCCAACCGGGGACATGGGCAGGGAATTTGCTGAAATGATCAATACGTTCATGGCATGCTCCCTTTAAAGGGTTTATATGGCTTGCCAAGCTGACTAATATATTGTTAATTATAGTGACCACTTGTGATGCGGTCAACATGATTAATAATTTTTGTCTGCGTATTCCACCCACCCCCCTGCTTTTACCAGGGCTTTATCAAATTCAGAAAGGGTGAACGGCACAGCCCGTGTTCCCCGGCTTGTGGTCACCAGAATGTCGGATGTGTCCACATCCACTGATATGTGAATGGATGACTGCCGGCCATCCTTGAAAAGGCTGTCGATCTCTTCCCGGTCCAGGGTGATGGCCAGCATGCCGCAGTTGAACATGTTCTGGTAAAAAATTCTGGCAAAACTTAGGGCAATAACCACATGAATTCCGTTGACTTCCAGGGCCCAGGGTGCATGTTCCCGGGAAGATCCGCACCCGAAATTCCGCCTGGCCACCAGCACGCCGATCCCTTTCAGGTCCTGCTTCGGATCAAATCCTTCCAGTTCCAGGTCTTCCATCAGATGGGGTCCCATGGCGGTTTTTTCGATTTCCGTCAGGTACCGTGCCGGGATAATTTCATCGGTGTTGATATCGGACCGGTCCAGACACAGGGCGGTTCCGCTGAATGATCTCATGGCAGCCTCCTAGTTTTCAAAAAGATGCGAATTGGTAATGGTGCCTGTCAGGGCTGTGGCAGCAGCCGTGGCAGGGCTCATAAGATGTACCATGCCGCCTTTGCCCATGCGGCCGGCGAAATTGCGGTTGGTGGTGGCAGCTGCCACCTCTCCTGATGCCAGGACCCCGTTGCTCATGCCCAGGCACGCCCCGCAGGTGGGGTTGGTGACGCAGAATCCCGCATCCATGAAAATTTTTATCAATCCTTCTTCCAGGGCCCGGGAAAACACATCCGGGGTGGCAGGAGACACGATGGCCCGGACGGAATCGGCTGTTTTTCTGCCCGCCACGACCCGGGCTGCCGTGCGCAGGTCTTCCATGCGGCCGTTGGTACAGGAACCGATATACACCTGGTCCACAGGGGTGCCGGCCATGTCGGACACCGGTTTTACATTGTCCGGCTTGTACCCGAAGGTGGTCAAGGGGGGCAGATCACTGACATCAATGGTTTTGCAGGCCGCATACACGGCATCCGCATCCGGCAAAAACCGGCAGAAATCATCAAAGGCCGCCTTTTTGTCCGGGTATTCCTCTTTGATAAAGGGCCACAGGTAATCCACGGTCACTGCATCCGGCCGGCAGATGCCGGATGTGGCACCGGCTTCCACCGCCATATTGGACAGGGTCATGCGCGCTTCCATGGACATGGCATCCACCACCGGGCCGCAGAACTCAATGACCTGGTTGGTGGCGCCGTTGACAGTAATCTGCCGGATCACTTCCAAAATCACATCCTTGGCATATACGCCGGCACGCAGCGTTCCGAAGATCTCGATTTTCAGGGTGTCCGGTTTTTTAAAGGCGCACACCCCTTTTAGAATCCCCACTTCCAGGTCGGTGGTGCCCACCCCTGCGGCAAAGGCACCGAACGCCCCGTGGGTGCAGGTATGGGAATCGCCCATGATGATGACAAACCCGGGACGGACAAAGCCTTTTTCCGGGAAAATGGCATGACAGACCCCGTTGCGGCCAATATCAAAAAAATCCGTGATCCTGTGCCGCCGGGCCCAGTCCCGGAGGATTTTTCCCTGGAGGGCTGTTTTGGAATCTTTGGCAGGGGTCACATGGTCAATGACCGCCTTGATCTTGTCCGGGTCAAACACCCGGTCCTTGCCCCGGGCCACCAGGTCCTGGATGGCTGTGGGGGTGGTGATCTCGTGGCAGAACACCCGGTCCAGGCGCAATACATTGACCTCGCCAAAGGGCTGGTCCACAAGATGGGCATCAAAAATTTTTTCCGCGATTGTTTTTCCCATGGCATTCTCCTGATTCAGATTGTTTTTTCACCAAAATAATCTTCCCCCTCTGCCGGGGTCACCACCCAGTAGGCCTGGAGCAGGGTATCGGATGTGTTGCGGATCAGATGGGGAATCTGGGAAAAAAATGACACCGAATCTCCGGTTTGGAGCTGGTACTGTTCTTCTCCGTAGATAAGTTGGGCCGACCCTGAGATAATGATGCCCAGTTCCCTTCCCAGGTGCCCGTCTTCTGCATCTCCCCGTTCCTGGCCCGGTGCCAGTTCCAGAAAAAAGGCATTAAAGGAATGGTTTCCTTTGGTCTGGCTTTCACCGCAGAGTTTTTCATAGGAAAATCCCTTGCGCTTGTAGATTTTGCGTTCGTTTTTCCGGATGATCTCCACCCGGGAGTGGGTTTCGTAGTCCTTGAAGAATTTGTCAGGTGATACACCGTATACTTCCAGCAGCTGCAGCAAGGTGTCCAGGGAAGGGGAAATCCGGTTCCGCTCGATCTGGGACAGAAGGCTGGAACTGATGCCTGCCTTGGTTGCCACATCCTTGATGGTGAACTGCCGGGTGTTGCGAATGGCCCGTAATAAAGCACCCAGTTTTGTTTTCATAAGCCGATAATATTTTAGTATAGTTAATAAAAATTTAATAATACTGAAAATTGTTCCTGTGTCAATATTTTTTTCACCGTTTCTTTACAATACCACCAGGCCCTGATTTTTATATTGAGACAGCAATTTTTCAAAATCCTGCGCATGATCTGTTTTTATCAGTATTTCATGGATAACCTGCTCTCCATACCCGGTATCAATAATTTTGGCATCAACACGGCTGATCTGGTTTAAAAAAACATCATTGCATTCATAGGGGATCTGGATCCGTACCTGGAAACCTTTGACCAACCTGACTTTTTTGGCACCATCAAGGGCCGCTGCCACTGCATCTGAATACGCCTGGATCAATCCCCGGACCCCCAGCTTCACCCCGCCATAGTGCCGGGTCACAACCGCTGCCACATGGGTCATGCTGTGGGAGGCCAGCACATTGCGCATGGGTCTGCCTGCCGTGCCTGACGGTTCACCTGCATCGGAACTGTGACAAACCTGGCCGGCATCCCCCACAATATAGGCCCAGCAGTTATGGGTGGCGGTTTTGTTTTCTCTGGAAATTTTTGAAATGAACTCTTTGGCTGCATCAATGGAACCGGCATGGGACAGGTGGCAGATGAAAAGTGACCGTTTGATTTTAAGCCGGGCTGTATAGGTGCTTTTTTCTGCTGATCCTGCAATGGAGTAAAATTGTTTTTTGGGGGCCATGCGGTTTTTTTGTCCGAAGTGTTGGTTGTCACATTACCATTCAGGGGGGTGGTATTTCCCATTCATCCTTGAAAATTTATCGAGAATGGTTTATACACTGCCCTGCATGAAAATTTCCATTATTACTTTTTATTATTACATGTTATCCAGGATTTTCCCATGAGAATTGTAACCCGGCCTGATTTTGACGGTATTGTATGCGCAGTGCTGCTGCGTGAAGCATTGCATATTGACACGGATATATACTGGGTGGAACCCAATGAGGTCCAGAAAAAAAAAGCAGACATAAAACCCGGTGATATTCTGGCCAACCTGCCCCATGATCCCAGATGTTCTCTGTGGTTTGACCACCATGTTTCCAACACACCGGAACAGGCGTTTGAAGGGGCCCATGAAATTGTCGATTCAGCCGCCGGCGTGGTCCATAAATATTATAAAACATCCGGACATCTGGACAGCCGGTTTGATGATCTGGTTTTTCACACCGATATCATTGATTCAGCCAGTTTGACCAAAGATCAGGTCCTGCACCCCCAGGATTATCCTTATGTCCTTTTGTCCATGACCATCAAAAACCGGGACAATACGGACGCAGCTTATTGGAACCGTCTGGTAAAGATGCTCAGTACCCGGGATATTGAAACTGTCATGGCTGATCCCATAGTCAGGGAACGCTGTGATATCGTGATCCAGGAAAACAAGGCGTATGCCGCTTACCTAAAGGAATATACCCGCATTCGGGGCCAAATTTCCATTACCGATTTCAGGGGCCTGGATCCTGTGCCGTCGGGCAACCGGTTTCTGATCTACTGCCTGTTTCCCGATACCGTTGCCAGTGTCAAACTCCGGTATACCGAACCTGAAAAAACCCATGTGCTGGTAAGTATCGGGCACAGCATTTTCAACCGCAACTGCCGGGTGAATGTGGGGCAGCTGCTGGCTCGCTACGGCGGCGGGGGCCATGCCGGTGCCGGCGGCTGCACCCTGGAGGCAAAAGATGCCCAGCAGAAAATCAATGAGATCATACTGGTCCTGGAGGTCAATGCGCCTGTGTAGCTGATCCGGTTTTTTTTATTCTCCAGAGATCGGAATACCGGCCCGAAAAAATCGGATCATTCTCCGGACAAAATCATCAAGGTTAAATCATCCGTCCGGGGTACAAGATAATCAGTGCATCGTTTTTTTATCCAGGTTATCTGGTCATCCAGCTGCATTTTTTTGGACTGAATCAACCACCGCAAAAAACCGTCAAAGTTCAGTTTTTTATCAATGTTGCAAGATTTTTTCTTTGTAATCCGGCCTTCCGTGAATCCGTCCGTATACATATACAACCGGCTGTCAGCAAGAGAAAATTTTCTGACAGAATGCACTGCATCCGGTATGATACCCAGAGGGGGTGCTGAAGGAAGAATTTTGAAGATATCTTTTTCATTTACCAGCAAGGGGGGTAAATGTCCCACATTAATCAGTGATATTTCCCGTGAACCAGGATCAAGCCATCCTCCCACAAAAGTAACAAACATTCCTCTGGTGGCAGTTTCATAAAGTTCATTATTCATCAGATAAACAATGTGACTGATATCATCAACCACTTTACTCAAACATCGAAAAAGTGAAATGGCTTTTGCCATGAGGAGTGCGGCGGATGTTCCTTTTCCTGAAACATCTCCCAGACAGAAACAGATGGTGCCGTCCGATTTTACAAAATAGTCGTAAAAATCACCTGAAAGATGAAACGCAGGAATATTGAATGCCGCCACCTGAGGGATCTGGCCAATATCCGGCTGCAGATTTTTCTGGATTTCCCGGGCAATATCCAGTTCAGCTTCCAGTTTTGCAGCATATTCATCCCTTTGTTGAAGGGATTTTTGCAATTTCCAGGTCAATTCCACGTAACTGATATTATCTTCAGTCAATTTCTGATTGGCCTGGTTCATCACGGTATTGAAATCAGGTTGCGTCCCTGTACTGATATCCAATGAAAAGGACATTTCTTTAACCTGGTCCGGCAAAAGAGACAATACTGATTCTATTGTATTCCCATCCAGTCTGAAGATTTTTTTGGCCTGTTGTTTGAGTGCAGACAAAGCAGCTGCTTTGTCATGACAGGTAAAAGCGGCATTGCACAGATCAGCCAAACCCATCAGAGATGACAGGACGGTGCGCCCATCTGCTGCTGCCGTTTGCCTGCTGCGTTTTTGATTGAAAATATGGTGATGGGAGGCAATGGCTGTAATATAGGTTTCCGGCAGATGCCATTTTTTTGCCAGCAATGCCCCGACACTGTCATGGGTGGTGTGAAATAATTTTTTTTCCATTTCATGCCGTTTTTCCGGAAGATTGGCCCTTAGAAGGGGCCATCTGTCAACTTTGCCAGGTGCGATGGAAAAAAGAACCAGCAGGCCGATATCCTGGATCATGCCGCCAGTAAACGCCTGTTCCACAGGAGCTTTCACAAGACTTGAGATCTGCCGGGCAGCAATCCCTCTTCGCAGGGCATCTTCCCAGAAAATGTTGCTGTCAAATCCAGGTATGGCAGCTTTGGACAAGGCCTCTTTGACTGAAAAACACAAAACCAGATTGCGAAGTTGATCAATGCCCATGGCAACAATCGCTTCAGAAACAGTTTCAACAGATTGGTAAAACCCAAAAAAAGCTGAATTGACAAAACCCAGAATCTGTGCGGTTAAAACAGGATTTAAGGCTATCAGGCGGCTCAGGTGTTGGATGTCGACATCTTCTTTTAAGGTATACCGGATCAGTTCCATAATCCTGTCATCCGGTACGGGAAGATTCTCAGGCTGAAAATTTTTATATGATATGGCACGCATCAGCAGATTCCGATCTATGGTAACAGTTTTCAGGCCAATGGATTTTCACAGCGGGGTGTTGTCTTATGATATGTAGGACAGGTGCTCCCTTTCTGTCAAACAAAACCTTTTCATGCCCTGGTTGAAAACATGGAAAACTCCTATTGCAAGCTGTACAGGACCTGACTACAATGTACTGGGTTGGAATATAAATCTTTATTGAAGGAGTTGGTAATGAAAGTTATTATTGATCTGTGTGTAGTTCCCCTGGGGGTAGGCCTTTCCGTCTCCAGATACGTTGCAGCCTGCCATGAAGTTATTGCTGAAGCAGGCCTGAAATCAGAACTGCACGCATATGGGACAAACATCGAAGGTGACTATGATGCTGTCTTTCAGGCAGTCAAAAAATGCCATGAAAAAATCCACCAGATGGGTGCCCCGAGGATTACTACAACCATCAAGCTTGGAACCAGAACCGACCGGGATCAGACCATGGAAGACAAGGTAAAAAGTGTTCAGGAAAAGTTACAAAAAGCGTAAAAAAAGCAAAGGTTCATGAAACAGTCCCGGTGTGGAAACCCTATTGACACAAAGAGACAGATTTGGGTATAAACATTCCATGCAGACTGAAAAAATAATCCATCATATTGTGGGCTGGCTTGACAATTATCTGGAAAATTCAGGTCTCACAGGCTTTTGTGTGGGGGTATCCGGCGGTATTGATTCTGCTGTCACATCCACCCTGTGCGCCAGGACCGAAAAGCCCACCATGGTTTTGAACCTGCCTGTTTCTCAGGCTTCAGACCAGTTGTCCCGGGCGGCTGCCCACAATGCATGGCTTACAGCCAATTTTCCCAACGTCACCGCTGTTGACCTGGACCTGACACCGGTATTTTCCAGTATCCAGGATACTTTTCCTTCTGATATCCAGGACAAGCTGACCATGGCCAATACCAAGGCCCGTCTCAGAATGCTTGCCCTTTACGCCTTTGCCTCCCACAACCGGCTGCTGGTGGCTGGTACCGGCAACAAAGTCGAGGATTTCGGGGTGGGATTTTACACCAAATACGGGGATGGAGGGGTGGATATTTCACCCATTGCAGACCTGCTCAAATCAGAGGTGTATGCCCTTGCCCGGGCCCTGGGTGTTGCAGAAGAAATCATAGCTGCCCCTCCCACTGACGGGCTGTGGGAAGATAACCGCACAGATGAAAACCAGATCGGTGCCAGTTATGCAGAACTGGAGTGGGCCATGGCCCATAATGCCCTGCCGGAAGAAGAAAAAAAGGATGTGGTGCTGGATGAGAGACAGAAACAGGTGCTGGCAATTTTCAACAAACTGCATGCCGCCAACCGCCACAAAATGGATCCCATACCGGTATGTTACATCCCAGATGATTTGCGGCACTAATCTGTGTATCAAAAGCAGCCGGCAACATGCCATCCAAAAACAGCGAAGCGGCTAAAAGCTAACGCGGGAAACCCGCAACCCATTTGTCCCTCCTCATTTTCTTGTTTTTTTAATAGAAACTGAGGAGTAAGGCACTAAAAGCTAACAGCTTTCATGTTTTCTTGTGCCCGCCGGGCATGGCTGTTATTGAAACGCCTCCCGGGACAGGTTGAATTTTTTCATTTTATAATACAGCAGCTGCCGGGAAATTCCCAGTTTTCCGGCAGCCCGGGTGACATTGCCCCGATACTGCATCAATGCCTGCCAGACCATTTTTTTTTCATGTTCTTTTTTGTTGAACATCAGGTTTGAGTCTTGTGCTTCCCTGTCTTTGTGTCCGGGAATATATGCAGTGGTCCTGCGCAAAGATCTGGGGTTTGACGGCCGAATCATGCCGCAGCCATTGGCAAAGTGTGACTGGAGATAGGTTGTCCGGATCTGATCATCCTGGCCCATGATATTCATGGCCCCTTCAATCACATGCTCCAGTTCCCGGACATTGCCGGGCCAGTTGTATCGGCTGAACATGTCCATGACCTGGTGGTCTATTCCCCGCACCTGTCTGCCCAGGACCTTGTTGTGTTTGGCAATAAAATGGTTTACCAGCAGGGGCAGGTCTGCAATGCGGTCACGCAGGGGAACAATATGGATGAATACCACCCCTAAGCGATAAAACAGATCTGAGCGCAGGCTGCCGTCGGCAATGGAAATATGGGGGTCCTGATTCACCGAGGAGATGATTTTCAAATCAAATTTTATTTCCTTGAGTGCCCCCACCCGCCGCACTTTTCCTTCCTGTACAATGCGCAGGATCTTGCTTTGGAGGCCCACAGGCATGGAATTGATTTCATCCAGAAATATGGTGCCCTGGCTGGTGCGTTCAAACAAACCGGCCTTGTTGATGGAACCGGTGAACGCCCCTTTGGAGGTACCGAACAATATACCTTCCAGCAGGTTCTCCGGAATCGCCGCACAATTGACCGGGGTATATTTTTTTTCATGCCTGGGGCTGTGGTTGTGGATGGCCCTTGCAAACAATTCCTTGCCTGTGCCGGTCTCTCCGTACAGCATCACCGGAGAGGGGGTGTTGGCTGCCATGCGGGCCGCGTTCAGGGCATCCTTCAGTGCCGGATCCTGGCCGATGATGGTATCAAAAGTGATCTCATGATGATGCATGCGGTACTGGCTGTCCGGCAGGTGCATGGATGAGAGGGTTTCAGTGAGAACATTGAAATCGCGCACAAAACAGATGGACCCCACAAGCTTGTTTTTGTTGAAGATGGGATGGACATTGTGGATGGTATTGGCAAATTTTCCCATGCGGGTCCGGTAGTAGATGGGCTCATCAATGATGGGGCGCCGGGTGTGAAGGCAGCGCATGATCAGGCTGGTGTGATCATCCAGGTCATACACCTCAGTCACACGGTTGAGAATGGCGTTTTTTGGGTCCAGTTCATCGATGCGGGACATGGCATGGTTGTAATAGACGATGATACCGTCTTTGTCGGTGATAAGCACCCCGTCACTGTATTCGTCAAATATGGCCAGAAAGTTGGCATTATCCAGGCCGAACAGGAATTTTCTGGCATTGTGGTGTGATAAACGGTTCATCTTACAAGAGCCTGATCAGTTCGGGCAGGATCTCAAACACATCTCCCGGGACCTGGTAATCACAGTTGGCCATTATGGCGGTATTGTCATCCTTGTTCACGGCAATGACCATTCTGGCGGTTTTCATGCCGGCAAAATGCTGGATGGAACCTGATATCCCAAAAGCAAGGTAGACCTGGGGGCTGACTTTTTCCCCGGTCTGTCCCACCTGATAGGCATATGGCACCCATCCTTCATCCACAGCCACCCGGGAAGCCGCCACAGCGGCATTCATTTTTTCGGCGCAGTCAAAAATCAAAGAAAAATTGTCTTTGTTTTTCAATCCCCGGCCTCCGGCAACGATAATATCTGCCTCTGCCAGGCTGGCCCGGCTGCTGTTTTCACCGTCATCCCGGGACACAAGGACAAAATCTGCAGGCACAGTGCTGTCTGAAGCCACAGTGATTTTTTTTGCCTGTACAGGGGAGGGTACGGGCTGCTTTGCATTGGGCCTGATTCCGAAGATCACCACATCTCCTGTCAGCTGGATGTCAGCCAGCACCTTTCCTGAATACTGGGAGGTTCTGGCAATATTTTTTTCCAGGTCCACATCCAGACAGTCCATGACCAGCGGGGCGTCCAGCAAGGCAGCCACCCGGGGGATGAGATCTTTGCCGTCTGCACTGGAAAGCCCGAAAATGACATCCAGATCCAGCTTTTGGGCAGCCTGTGCAGCCGCATCAGCCCGTACTGCAGGGTTCATGCGGATCTCAGGGGCAGAAGCAAGGCCCAGGTCCACAACCGTGGTGATGCCGTATTGCGCCAGAATATCGCAGGCGGCATCATCCACGCCGTCCAGAACCAGGGCGTACAGATCGGCTTTTGTCCGGGCAGCCAGGGTGATCATCCCGAGACTGGTCTCCTTGACCCTGCCATTTTCCATTTCAATGAGGATTCCTGTCTTTTTCATGCCAACACCTTTGCCTCCTGCCGTAAAATTCTGATGATCTCTTTTGCCTGGTCTGCCGGGGTTCCTGTAATTTTTTTGGGAGAGCGTTTCTGCACCAGCGGTGCGAGTGCAACGGTTTTTGCTGATCCGCCGGCAGCAGGGGTGATGGACAGGCTGTCCAGGGAAATTGTTGTAATGGGTTTTTTGCGGGCCTTGACCACATCAGGAAAGGTCGGATATCCCGGGGTGTTCAATCCCCGTCCCGCCCCCACCACACAAGGCAGGGCCAGTTCAAATGTGCGGGTTCTGCCCCCGGACAGTTCACAGGTGACAACCGCCTTGCCGGATGTGACATCAAGGGATGCGGCATTGGTCACCACGGGAAAACCAAACAAGGCCCCGATGCGGAACTGGGTCTGCATGCCTTCGCTGTCTATGGATTCTTTGCCGGTGAAAATAATGTCGGCAGATCCGTCCTTCACAATGGCTGCGTGCAGGGCCCGGGCCGTGGTCATGCTGTCGCAGACTTCATCGGTCTCCACCAGAATGCCTCTGTCAACACCCATGGCCATGGCGGTCCGGATGGTTTTTTCTGCATCCGGTTTTCCCAGGCACACCGCAATTATCTCACTGTCCTGCACCTTTTTTTTCAAGGCTGCCGCCTCGGTTACTGCATGTTCATCGTAGGGGTTCAGCAAAAACGCCACTTTTTCATCGATCCGGATACCATCCAGGATGTGGATATTGGCGGCTGAATCCGGCACATGTTTTATACACACATAAATTTGCATTATATCAACACCAGTTTCTATGTTTTTTTCCTGTCCCGGCAGGTATCTGCCGGGACAGGTGGGCTGTGCGGCTGGTTTGTGCTATCCGTTTACAGAAAAGCTGGAGTCATAATTGATCTCCCGTTTTCTGGAGAAAAAGCCCACGTCAAGGGTGCGTTTGGTGTATTTGAACTCATACTGGAACGGTTCCTTGTCATGGTCCAGGCCTTTTTCACAGGCATCGATGAGTTCGGCCATCATACGGCCCACAACCGGTGCATTCTTGTACTGGTTGCCTGAGGTGCCGATGGCCATGTAAAATCCGCCAAGATCGGATTTGTCATACACCGGAATCCAGTCATCAGAGCAGTCATACAGGTCCACAACCCCTTTGGGCTGGTTGGGTACCTGGAGGGTGGGGATCCGTTTTCCCAGACGGTAGCACTGGGCTTTCCACTGCTCGTCTGTGAGCACATTGTCCTTGCCGTGTCCCCCTTTGCCGGCATAAAATTCATCAGGGTCCACCCATTCCTGGGGGTCGCAGTCCGGGTCTTCAGAACCGATGAGGAACAGGTTGCCCACCTCCGGCCTGACATAGCAGCCGATGTCGCCGTCAGACATGTGGTATCCGTCGTTGAGATAATCATAATCTTCCGGAGACGGGCAGTACATGACCTCGTGGCGCAGGGATTTGGTTTTGATGTTGCAGCCTTCATATACCCCTTCAGCCATCTGGTTGATCTTGAAGGAATGGGGGCCGCCCACGTTGACCACAATGTCCGCATCGATCCGGGTGCCGTCTTTGAGGGTGATACCGGTCACTTTGCCGTTTTCGCTTCTGATGTCCACCACTTCCGCGTTGAACATGAACTCTCCGCCTTTTGCTTCAGCAGCCCGCATGATATTGTGGGCGGACAGGGCAGGGTCGTTCACATACCCGCCTTCCGGGCAGAAGATAGCGCCTTCCAGCATCTGTGTTGGTT
>JAABSS010000252.1 GCA_011390235.1 Desulfotignum sp. | reverse complement strand
CTCAGAAAGATGAGCAGGCTGATCACCAGTCCGCATACCACCTGGATGGAAAATTTTCCTTTTGCAGTGAACCCCATATTTCTTTTTTTGACCTGCATGAGGTAGTCATCCACAAATCCGATGGCCCCGAACAGGAGAAGGGTGAGCAAAAGAATGGCCACATAGTGGTTGGACAGGCTGCCCCAGAGTACCGTTGCCATGAAAACCGAAAACAAAATGAGAATGCCTCCCATGGTGGGGGTTCCCTGCTTGCCCAGATGGGTCTGGGGGCCGTCGGTCTGGATGACCTGCCCGATCTGCATGGCAGCTAGTTTCCTGATCACAAAGGGGCCCAGGACAAAACAGATCATAAATGCGGTCAGTCCCCCGTAAATGGTCCTGAAGGTGATATACCGGAAAATGTTCAAAAAGGTGAACTGGTCATGCAATGGGTATAAAAATTCATACAGCATGGGCTAAACCTTTTCATCTTTCCGGGATACAGCGGTCAACCGGCTTTCCCAGTACTGAATAATGGTTTCCATGGCCATGCCCCTGGACCCTTTGACCAGGATCCAGTCGTTTTGGCCTGTATGGGCCAAGGCATGGTCTGCGATTTCCTGTTTGGTACCGGAAAATATCCGATCCCGGGCCATGCCTTTATCCACGGCCCCCCGGCAGGTATGGCTGCTCTGGGGGCCATACAGATACAGCCGGGTGATGCCCAGTTGTGCCGCTGTTTTGCCCACGGCATAGTGAAGGGATGCAGATGCCTCTCCCAGCTCCAGCATATCCCCGAATATGGCAATGGTCCGGCACTTTCGGTCCTGACTTACGGCGGCAGCCTGTGCTGAAAGCGTTTTCAGGGCCTGGGTCACAGAGGCCGGATTGGCATTATAGGTGTCATCGATAAGCTTTATGCCGTTGGCAAGGCAGCGGATATCCATTCTGCCGGCTGCCGGGGCAAAGGCAGCCAGGCCGGCCTGCATGTCGCAGATGGCGACGCCGGCTGCTGATGCGGCAGCCAGGGCAGCCAGGGCATTGTTGACCATGAACCTTGCCGGAGAGTTGATATGAAACCGGGCTGAGGTATTATTGATTTTTGCCGTAAATCCGATCCGGTTTTCAGAAACCTGGATATCTGTGGCAGAAACATCTGCTGTTTCACAGGATCCAAAAGAAATTATCTGGGTGATATCCGGATTGTTTTTTGCCCCGGTTTTCAGAATATGTGCCCTGGGATCATCGCCAAAAAATATGGCAGTGCTGTTTTTTTGTGCATGGTCGTATATCTGGGCTTTTGCAACAGCCACATTGTCAGGGGTTTTCAACCCTTCCAAATGGGCACCGGATGTATTGGTGATCACGGCAATGTCAGGGCAGGCAATGGCTGACAGCCGTTTCATTTCTCCTGTCTGGTTCATGCCCAGTTCCACGACTGCCCATTGGTGGGCACGAGAAAGGGATAAAAGGGTTGCAGGCACCCCGATTTCATTGTTGAAGTTTTTTTGGGTGGCCAGGGTGTCAAAAGTGGTTTCAAAAATTTTTTTGGCCATTTTTCTTGTGGTGGTTTTGCCGTTGGACCCGGTGATAGCCAGAACCTTGACCCCGGATCGGTGCCGCTGGAACCGGCCCAGCTTTCCAAATGCAGCCAGGGTGTCCGGGGTTTCAAACACCAGCATTCCTGTTTTTTGTGCCTGGTCCCATATCCTTTTACCCAGGGTCTGGTATGTCCCGATCCGGGCCACAAATGCCTGTATGCCTTTGTTTACAAGATCCGGAATAAAACCATGGCCGTCAAAATTTTCCCCTGCCAGGGCCACAAAGACCTCATTGGCCTGAATGGTCCGGGAATCAGTACTGATGCCTGCAAAAGCGGTGTCTGCATCCAGGGTGTCCAGAACCGGAAAGGAGCCAAGGGCAGCTTCCAGGTCTGCGCGGTCCCAGGCAATGGGTGAAAATCTGTCGGCAAATGCTTTGCACGCATCCTGTAATTGTTCTTTGTCATCAAAATGAATGGTGCCGCTGTTGGTTATCTGGTAGGTTTCATGTCCTTTGCCCGCAGCCAGAATGATGTCATCGGGCCGGGATATCATCACAGCGGTGTGCAGGGCCTTTTTGCGGTCCACTTGTTGGATAACGCCGCTGGCAGGTGCTTCAATCGCTGCACAGGGATCATTGTATACTGCGCCGGGAAGGGGGTCGGCTGTGATCCCCTTCATGATATCTGCCACAATCTGTTCCGGGTTTTCGGTTCTGGGATTATCTGAGGTTACAATGGCCACATCACTGTATCGGCAGGCAATTTTTCCCATGAGGGGTCGTTTGGACCGGTCCCTGTCCCCGCCGCATCCGAATACGGTTATCAGGCGTTTGGGGGCGCGCTGCTTCAGGGTTCTGAGGGTGGATTCCAGGGCATCCGGGGTGTGGGCATAATCCACGAACAGATAGCGGTTTATGGCGGTGCTGACCTTTTCCAGGCGGCCTGGCACCCCTTTGCAGGCGGCAATTCCCTGCTGGATGTGCAGAGGAGAAATACCCAGAGCATAAGCTGCGCCGGCTGCACACAGGATGTTTTCCAGGTTGAACAACCCTGTGAGGGCAGATGCAAAGGAAAATCCATCATTTTTCAGACAGATGCGGCCGCAGATTCCCTGGATGGTGTCAATAATATTTTTGGCTGTAACATTTGCCGTTTTCCGGCAACCTACCCGGATGACAGGATAATCCAAACTGTCAGCCAGTTTCCGCCCCCATGTATCATCCACATTGATGACAGCCGGAGCAGAAGCGTTCTTGTCTGAGAGTCCTAAAAATTCTGTGAAAAACCGTTGTTTGCACGAAAAATAGGTTTCCATGTCTGGATGGTAATCCAGATGGTCCTGGCTCAGGTTGGTATAAACCCCTGCATCAAACCGGCAGCCGTCCACACGGAACTGGTCCAGTCCATGGGAGGAAACCTCCATGATGACGTGGGTCACCCCTGCCTGTTTCATTTGAGAAAGGGTACCCTGGAGTACAATGGCATCAGGTGTGGTAATGGGGTTGTCCAGGGTTCTGCCGTTGTAGCGGATGTTGATGGTGCCGATGACCCCGCAATTGTATCCGGCAGCCAGAAAGATACTTTCCAGCAGATAGGAGGTGGTGGTTTTACCGTTGGTGCCGGTGATACCTACCAGGGTCATGTCCCGGGACGGTTCGCCGTAAAACCGGGCCGCTATGGCAGCTGCCGCTTTTCGGGAATCCGGTACCAGAATGACCCGGTCCAGGTTTTTATGATTATTCTGGGCAACCACTGCAGCCGCACCGTAGGAAAATGCTTTTTCCATGTAATCATGCCCGTCTGCCGCATGTCCTTTAATTGCCAGAAACAGTTGTCCGGGCAAAATGTCCTGGGCCCTGGTCTGGATACCGCAAATATCCATATCTACCGGATCCGGTATCCGGTCCCGGGCAATGCCCTGGAGCAATTGGGATAGTTTCACAATGCATCTCCCGAAGAAAAAGCTGGCGTTTCTTTGCCAAAAGCCTTTGCCACAGCCTTTTGGGAACCGGCTGGTATCTGTTGTGGAAAGGATGCTGCCATGCTCGCGGTGACAGGAGGGATGCTCAGATAATTACAGGATTGTGCCATGATGGTTTTAAAGGCAGGGGCGGCCACATCACCCCCATAATATTTTTTTTTGGGTTCATCCACCACCACCAGAATTGCCAATTGGGGATTTTTTTCTGGCGCAAACCCGGCAAAAACCGAGACATATTTATTTTTGGCATACTGTTTTTGGCCGGCTTCCACTTTCTGGGCAGTGCCGGTTTTGCCGCATACAGCATACCCGTTTAAATCCGCTTGGGTGCCGGTGCCTTTTTCCTGGACAGCCAGGCGCATCATGTGCTTGACCTGGGATGCAACCCTGGCGGATATAACCTGGTGCACCACAGTGGGATAAAAAACCTGAAGTTCTTTGCCTGTGTTGGAAATTATTTTTTTGACCAGCATGGGTTTCATGAGCTGCCCGTTGCTGGCAATGGCGCTGATGGCGGAAATGAGCTGGATGGCGGAAACGGAAATTCCCTGACCAAAGGCAATGGCCCCGGCATCGATATCAGACCAACTGCCCGGCGGCATGAGGGTGCCGCTGGTTTCCCCGGGGCATTCCACCCCGGTTCTGCTGCCGAACCCGAATCGGGTAAGAGAGTTGTGAAGTGTCTGTCTGCCGATGGTTTCAGAGATTTTGACAGCCCCGATATTGCTGGAATAGGTGATTATCTGGTTAATGGAAAGCCAGTCATGGGGGTGGGTGTCATTGACTACATATCTGCCGATACGGTATTTGCCGTTTTCACAAAAAAAGATGGATGTGGGGGTAAACCCTTTTTCCAGGGCAGCTGCCGCTGTAAATACTTTCATTGTGGATCCCGGCTCGAATGCATCTGTGACAGCCCGGTTCCTGAAAAGGCTCTGGTGGAACTCCTGGTAATTGTTGGGGTTGAACCGGGGATAATGGGCAATCGCCAAAATCTCTCCTGTGGCCGGCCGCATCACCAGGGCCAGGCCGGATTTTGCCTGGTGTTCTTTAACAGTCTGTTCCAGTGTTTTTTCAGACAAAAACTGGATTTTTTTGTCCAGGGTGAGTACAAGGGTATTGCCCCGCAGTTCATTTTGTTTTTTTTGATCAATGTCCAGCAACCGGCCTGTACCGTCTTTTCTGACTGAGACGGCAATCTCTTTGCCGTCCAGTATGGTATTGTATTTGAACTCGAGCCCTTCGCGTCCGATATCGTTTCTGCCGGTGAACCCGAGTACCTGTGCGGCCAGATCCCGGTTGGGGTAGAAGCGTTTAAAGCTTTTTTTAAAATATATGCCGGGCAGATGCAATTTTTGGATTTTTTCGGCTATATCCGGTGATATGGCTTCTGCCAAAAGGGCATACCGCCGGTCAGTGGAAAACTTTTGTGCCAGCTCTTTTGTGTCGGTTTTGAGAAGTTTGGATAACATCCGGGCGGTTTTGACAGGGGCTTCGATTTGCAGGGGATCAGCTATGATTGTCATGGCATCCAGGGTAGTTCCCAGTTTGTTCAGGTTCCGGTCCAGGATCTGTCCCCTTTCTCCTTTGATGGTCAAAAGCCTGGAATATCCATTTTCCGCGCGCCGGGAATATACTTCGGCCTTGAGAATCTGGATGTCAAAGGATTTGGCCCCCAGCAGCAGCAGGGTGCCCACCAAAAAAATCTGGACCACCACCACCCGCGTTTTTATGTGCCGATCATCTGCCATTACAGGTTTTCTTTCTTAAGGTAGATGGTCTGATTGAATACATCACTTGTCATTTTAAGTTGTGATGCGGCAATGCGGATAATGCGGTCATCAGATCTGAGCCGGTCCCGTTCCAGGGTCAGTTCCTTCTGATAGGACACCAGCGTGGACAGACGTGCCTGGGCAGAAGATATATCCAGGATGGTCTGGGTGCTCTCGGTCCTCACCCAGGTGTGCACCAGCAGCTCTGCAAACAAAACACATATGAGTATCAGCCATTTTATACCGGTGCCGGCATGTTTTCGGGCAGAGCGTTTCTGGTTCATCTCTTATATCCTTTCAGCAACCCTGAGTTTTGCACTTCTGGCCATGGGATTGGCTTCCATTTCCCCGGGTGTCGGTGTCAGCGGCTTTTTGACAATGGATTTCATGCTTGGCGTTGTGTTACAGACACACCGGGGCAGGTCTTTGGGACAGATGCACCGCGATTCAAAGGCTTTCAGGTGCTGTTTTACAATACGGTCCTCCAGGGAGTGAAAGCAGAGCACGCAGAGCCGGCCGCCTTTTACCAGCAGATCCGGGACCTGCTGCATGAAGAAGGCAAGGTTTTCCAGCTCCTGATTGACAGCAATGCGCAGGGCCTGGAACACCCGGGTGGCAGGATGAATTTTTCGGGCAGCAGCCCTGCCTTTTGGAACCGTGTCACAAATGATGCGGGTTAAGTCCTGTGTGGTTGCGATGGGGTGAATCTGTCTGTCCCTGACAATGGCCCGGGCAATCCTGCGGGAGAATTTTTCTTCACCGAACCTGAAGAACAGATCTGCCAGCTCTTTTTCTCCAAAAGAGTTGACAATGGTTTCAGCTGTCAGGTTGTTTCTGATGTCCATGCGCATATCCAAAGGTTCATTCAGGTTAAAACTGAATCCCCGGCGTGCTTTTGTGATCTGGTTCAGTGAAAATCCCAGGTCCAGGACAATGGAATTAACCCCGGTGATATTGTGCTGGTCCAGGATGTTTGAAAGGCGGGCGAAATTGTCATGCACCAGTACAATGTTTTTGGCAAATCGATGCAACACCTTTTTTGCATTGGCAATGGCCTCATGGTCCTGGTCAATACCGACCAGAATGCCGCCGGGAAGTATGGCCTCAATGGTCGCTCCGGCATGGCCGGCACCTCCCAGGGTGCAGTCCACACACACATCCCCGGGTTTCAGATTCTGATACGCAAATACCTCGGCAGGCATGACAGACGTATGCTCAAATCCCATGGTTACAGCCCCAGGGAAGCAATTTCCTCTCTTACTTCCGCTTGTTCAAGTTCCTGCTCCATTTTCAGGTTTTCCTGGTCCCATCTTTCCCGTGCCCATATTTCAAATCGGTCCAATACCCCGACCAGAACAATGTCTTTTTCAATGCCGGCATAGGTACGAAGACTCTGGGGAAGTAAAATCCGGTCCTGCTTGTCACATTTCAGCGGGCAGGCATTTCCCAGGAAAAAGCGTTTGAATTTTTCCATGGCCGCACTTTTGGCAGCCAGGATTTTTTTCTCCAGCTGTTTCCATTCACTGAAAGTGAAAGCATACAGACATCCGTCCTTGATGGAGACCACAGCCCCGTATTCATCATCAGCCTTTAAGACGTTCCGGAATCTTGCCGGAATGATTATCCTGCCTTTTGGGTCGATTGTATGAAAAGAGCTTGATCGAAACACGTATTTAATGCCTTTGTTTTGGGTGTGACATCCACTTTCCGCCACCTTTTTACCCACTTTTACGAAATCTGCGGTATAAGTCAAGAAAAAAGTGGGAATAAAATTAAAAAATTCCTTTGATAGTAAGTTTATCGAATTGATTTTATAAAATAAATGAAAGGTGGCGGAAAGTGGATGTCAACTTGAGATGCTGTAAAGGAAGAAAGCAGATGGGTTTTTAGGGCATGTCGTAAAAATATCGGGCAGATGTTATTGCAGCAATGGTGCGGCAATGGTGGCCCTGACAGATGCTATGACCTCATCCATCCGGTCCGTATCATCTGCCAGTACATACACGGGCCGGTGCACAATAACCTCTACTTTTCCCGGAACAAGATCCAGAGAATCAGGAGGCAGGATCTGGTATGAATTTTTAATGGTGACCGGCAGAATGGGAAGACCTGTTTCTCTGGCAAAGACAAAAGCCCCCTTTTTAAAGGAGCGCACCTGTCCGTCCCGGCTTCTGGTGCCTTCTGCAAAAAAAAGGACCGATGCCCTGGACGACAGCTGGTTTCTTGCCCTGTGAATGGATTTGATGGCAGCATTTCGGTGGGATCGGTCGATGAAAATACATCCGAGATAATGGCAGGCAGTCCCGAAAATGGGTATGCGGCGCAGTTCCTGTTTCATGACCCATTTGATGTGCAACCCCATGAATCCGTGGATCACCGGGATGTCCACCATGGACTGGTGGTTGGCCACCACCACATAGGCCTTTTGGGAGTTGAAATTTTTCTTTCCGGTCAGAACAACCCGGAGCGGGACGATGGCACAGGAAAGTCTGGACCATAAAACAGCTGTCACATTGGCGGCATCCTGGGTGAAAATTGCCCCTACAGTTATGCAGACCAATCCCATGATCATGGTGATGGCCAGCATGAAAGGGAGCACCACGATCCATTTATAGGGTTGGTATATAAGCTTTAATACCTGCTTCACTGGGTGGTGCGAACCTCTTCTTCCTCCTGTTCTGAGGAAAGTCCGGCCAGTTCATGTGCCCAGGACCGGATATCTTCGGCAACATAGTCTTCCAGGGCAAAGGCATATCCGTTCATGGAAGAAGTTGCGAAAATCGGGCCTTCCTTCCCCTGGTCAAACAGTTGCAAAACAATGGGGGCATCGTTTTCAAGTGTTATTTTCAGATCAAAGGGGTCCTTTTCCAGGGTATGTTTGTCAGTATCCTCTAAAAACCGATCACACGCCAGCACAGACAGGGTGGACAAAAGGTTGGAAACCGTTTTTGGATCAGGCGCTCCCCCGTCTTTATATCTGAAGCCTGCTTTGCCCTCATCCGGGATGTCGGAACCGGTTTCACTGGCTGTCAGGTGTGTTTGTTTCCCCCGGGCTTCGATGGTTATACCTGTAATGGAGTCTTCTGTAAAATCCATGACCTGCTTGTCTCTGAATTCATTGACGGTTTTATTGAAATGCTGCCGGAAGCTGTCTGTGGCATGGTAAATATTGGGGTCGTTTTCAAGCATGACAAAGGTGTGGTTGAAAGTGGGTGCGGTTTTTCCTATCTTGAATGACAAAAGAGACCTGTTCTGGTCATAAGCTGTGACATCAATGCCATGGCTGTCATCCAGTTCATACCGGACAACATCCTGTTTTTCCGATACCAGAGCGGAGAGGCGCAGCCCTGTGATGACATCCAGCATCTGGCGCATGGATGTGTCATCAACCGGATAATCTTTGTCCGTTACCACCCAGCCCTGGTCTTTCCGGGTAAATGCGATGGAGCGGTCCGGTTTTTCAACAACCAGCCGGTCCACTTGGTCTGCTTTTACTTTTGGGGGT
Source organism: Desulfotignum sp. (assembly GCA_011390235.1). Next base: position 15,925 of record JAABSS010000252.1, on the reverse strand, counting down.
TCAGGCAGTGTGTAATGGCGGCGGTCCTGGTTTTTGAATATAAGATAACCGCTCAGGGCAACGATGAGAAGGATCAGAATCAGGTATTCTTTTTTCATGGCAATTGCATCCTTATGAATTGAAGATTTTTGCAATTTTTTTCTTTTTTGCATTCCGGATGGCCCATACGCCCAGGCCAAAGAGGATGACCAGTACCGGTAACCCCGCAATGTTAAAGGATTTTATCATACCCCGCATAAAGGGGGTGGTGGGATCCAGGGGATTTAACGTCTGCTGTTTGCTGCGCAGGGCAGCTATGTCATCTCTGCCGTTGAGATGATCAATGGCGTTGAGAATGAAGGTGGCATTGGTGGTTTTTCCTTCCGGATCCAGCATATTGTCCTGGAGCATCTGGGAGCATCCCAGTACAAATATTTTTGCCGGACTGGAAGTTTCCTTGAGCCGGTTTTCCGCCACCAGTCCCTGGGGAATTGCCGGATCAGTTTCGGTTGGAGGGGTATCTTTTTCTGATAAGTTATCTGTCTGGATATCTGCCTGATCTTCCGCATCCGGGGTGTCGGTGTCCCCCACCTCTTTTCGGGGGATGGGTTTGTCCTTGAAATAGCTGGTAAAGGTGCCTTCCAGGATATAAGCCAGGTCATAGGTGCCCAGTTCTTCAGAGGATTCAGGGGGAGAGATGAACATGGGGTTGAGATTGATACTGCCCTGCATGAGCCAGGATTCCTCAGAGGTGTGCAGCAGTCTTGTGGCGGTAACCCGGGAGTCATCAACATTGTCTTTTACCAGTTCCACAGGAGATGCCTGCATGGCAATGAGGCCTTTGATATTGTGCATGAATTCAGGGGCGTTGTTAATGGATTTTTCCTTGAGCAGGGGGGCAAAATAGATGATCTGTTCCCCGCCTTCCCTGGGCTGGTGTTTATAGGCGGATTTGTCCAGTACATAGGCCGGTTTCAATGATATGCCGTAATGGGCCAGCAGTTTTTCCAGTCCGGTATCGATGGGTATGTACTGGGGCATGCCCATGCCGCCCCGGGGCATGATCTCCTGGAAGGCATCCCCGAAAAAGGCAATGTTGGTGCCCTGCATCAGGGCCTGGTCGATCTGGAACAGTTCATAATCGGAAAACGGCTCTGTGGGTTTGGCAATGATCAGGCTGTTGAGACCCTCTGGAATTTCCTGTTCTGCCAGGGCAATCTGTTTGATGCTGTATCTGTCTGATAACAGGTTGTTGAACACCTGCATGCCGGCACCCTGCTGCCCCTGCATCATGGCCTTCTGGTCAGGGCCCAGGGTGTGGGTGCCGTGGTCGGCCAGAAACCCGATATCCTGGTTGATGCCGATCATTTTTTCCATGATGGCTGTGATTTCCTCTTTCAGGGCATCGGGTTCAGCCATTTGGTAGGTGGTGCCGATGATGGGCAGATCCATGGCTGTGATCAAGGGCAGGCTGGCAGACTGGTCTTTGTATTCCAGAACCAGGGCTGCCGCTCCCTGGCCGGCAGAGATGTTTTTTTCGGCAATGGCCGGCCAGGACAGGGCCATGATATCATGTTTTTCAGCGATCCTGTCCAGGGCCTGTCTGCCGGAAATATCGGTGTGCTCAAAAGCCATTATGTCCCGGCTTCTGGCATTGATATCCGCAATAGTGTCTTTAACGGTTTGTGCCAGTTCCGGAAGATTGTCCAGGCCGATAAGAGGCGCTATGGTATACAAAGAAGAAGACAGGTATAATTTGGCCTGGATGGTATCTTCAACACGCAAGAGTGCAGATACCTTGTTGTTGAGTTTCTGGATGGTGGTTGTCAACTGGTATTCCAGCCCGTCGGTGGATGTGACAGCATTTATTTTTTCAATGAGATCTCCATGGATGATCACCAGGCCCATGAATGCATTCTTGAATTTGATCTCATCATTTTCCATTATCCGGATCTGGACAGGGGAAATGCCGTAACTTCTGGCCATCTCCCTGTTCTCATTGGCCCGGGAAGAAAGATCTCCTTCTTCGGAAGATACATTGTAAAAGCTGTAGTTGAACAGTCGTCCGGCCCGGGCAGCATACTCTTCCAGAAGATCCCGCAGATACCGTTCCGTGTTGTTGTGGGGGGCAGGCAGGTTTTTTGAAAAGAAAACCTTGACGCTCAGGGGTTCGGACAGGGTGGCCACTGCCTCTTTGCTGGCTTCAGACAAAGAAAAAATCTGGTTGCGGGTGAGATCCGCCCTGATAAACACGGTCAGCCCCGCGATGTTCACCAGCACTATTACTGCAATATAGAGGATGAATTTAATATAGGGTTCTTTCAGATGTCCCATGGTGTCTCCTTAATTTTTTTCCTGCATGACAATATAGGTTGAGAACATGAAAATACATACCAGACTGATAAAGTAGATGATGTCCCGGGTATCGAGAATGCCTTTGGAAAAATTGGTGAAATGGGAACTGGCCCCGATGTATTCGATGACAGCCACGATTTTCGGGGGCATGAAAAACAGCATTCGGTTGATGATGGTCAGGGTGAAACACAAGGCACACCCGATGATAAAAGCGATGATCTGGTTTCGGGTCAATGCAGATGCAAACAGGCCCATGGCACAATATGCAGCCGCCAGAAACAGGGCCCCCAGATACCCGCCCGCTACCGGGCCGGGATCCATATCCCCGATAAAGGAGATGAAAACAGGATAGGCCAGGGTGGGTACCAGCATGGCAGCAGCAAACAAGGTGGCGGCAAAAAATTTACCCAAAGCAATATCGGTAAAAGAAACCGGCATGGTTAAAAGTGTTTCATAGGAGCCCACATTTCTTTCTTCGGCAAACAGCCGCATGGTAACGGCAGGAATGAAAAATGAGAAAACAATGGGCAGCAGAGAGAAAAAATCCCGCATATCAGCCCTGCCGAAAATAAAAAACGTGGAAAAGAAAAACCACCCGGTAACAATCAGGAACAAAGCAATCACAATATATGCAATGGGCGATATAAAATAGTCTTTGAACTCTTTGATGGCAATGGTTTTGATCTGTGACATGGTTAGGCCTCCTGACGGGTCAGTTGCTGGAATATTTTTTCAAGGGCCTGGGTTTCTCTTGCAAGCTCCATGATGATCCAGTCGGTTTGTTTGATCTTCAGATAGATGTCGGATCTCACATCCCGGTTGTCCGGAGGGCGGATTTCAAAACCTACCAGGCCCTCTTCCTTTGGTTCTGCCGGCCTGATATCCAGTGCAGGATCCATGGATGTCAGAAAATCATGGGCTGTTTTCCGGTCAGGGCCTTTGAGGGTCAGGCGCACAAAGCTGTTCTGCATGCCTTTGTGTTTCAGATTGGCAGTGGTGTCATCAGCCACTACCCTGCCGTTGTTGATAATAACGACGCGGTCACAGGTGGCTTCGGCCTCGCTGAGGATATGGGTGGAAAATACAATGGTTTTTTCTTTTCCGATCTGCCGGATTATGGTTCGGATTTCTGCAATCTGGTTGGGGTCCAGCCCGGATGTGGGCTCGTCAAGCACCAGGATTTCCGGGTCCGTCATCATGGCATGGGCCAGACCCACCCGCTGTTTAAGCCCTTTGGACAAAGTGGCGATGGGCTTGTCCATGATAGCGGACAGTCCGCAAAGATCTGCCAGGGTTTTGAACCGTTCCATCTGTTTGTCCGGATCAGTGATGCCTTTGATTCTGGCCACATAGACCAGGTAATCATATACCAGCATATTGTGGTACAAAGGCGCTGATTCCGGCAGATACCCCATAAGGGACTTGATGCGCAGGGTATCTTTGGGCATGTCAAGGTTTTTTACTGAGATCCGGCCGGATGTGGGCCTGAAATATCCGGTGAGCATGCGCAGGGTTGTTGTTTTTCCGGCGCCGTTGGGCCCAAGCAGTCCCAGAATTTCTCCGGGCTGCACCGACAGACTGATATGGTCCACCGCGCAAAAATCATTGTAATACTTGGTCAAGTCTTGAACGTCTATCAATGCATCCTCCTCATGGGTCAATCATTGGGGTGTTAAAAGTCTTCCAGAACCTGGCTTTTTTTTAAAAATTCATGGAGATCTTCTGCTGTTTTGCGGGCCGCGTGGACCGCTTTGGCCAGGTGTCGGCAGAACGGGTCATCTTTGCCCAGGGTTTTGACCACAGACCGGTATACCAGCTCTCCTTTTTCAAAGTGTGCCATGACTTCTGCAGCCAGTTTCTTACGTTCGGCATGACGGATTTTTTCACTATGAATAACAGACTCCAGTTTTTTCACTGCATATTCCACCAGGGCATCCCTTGGCATATCATAGGTCTGGGAGATGGTGCGCAAGGCATCGATGGTTCTGCGGCTCATGACAAAGGTTTTCTGCCTTCTGGGAATTTTTTCGAATTGTCGAAGGCGGATGGTTTGGGCCAGATTTTCCAGAGCATCCACATCCTCAATTATATGATCGAACAAAGATTTTTGTTTGATACCCATGTGGATCGACACCAGGCCTATGGCGTCTATGGCTTTCTGGGACAATTTAAAGGTCGCCCTGACAGATTGCCTTCCCCTTAAATCGAACATGGAAGAGCCGGAAAAAGTATCCATAGGCTGGGTCATATATGCTCGCTTATTGATTATGAGATATAATCATATTATGAAATATTTATATTCATAAAAGTAATGAATATTTATTGTGTTTAAAACTGTACAATAAATTTATTGGCGGATCAACCAAAAATTGTAATTCTAACCAAAATGTTATTTACAAGAACAGGTGGGCAGGCAAAACCATCACCAGGCACAAACACAAGCCTGACATCAGAAAAACCATCTCTTTTCCGCCTGTTTTAAAAACAGGATCGGTTCTGTCTTCGCTGTAACACCGGGCATCCATGGCAAGACACAGGCTGTCTGCCGCCTGAAAGGTTTTTTTGAGCAAAGGAAGGACCAGATATCGGATACGGCGGACAGGGTTTTTATTCAGATTGCCGCAGCGGGCATTTACTGCATCTGATACCTGCCGGCCCTGGGAGAGGATCAGGGGCAAAAATCGTAAAAACAGGCTGATCATGATTGCCACCCGTTTTTCCGGAACAAAAGGGACGGGTTTTAAAAACCACTGGGCAGCACTTTTCAGATCTGCGGGCCGGGTGGTTGCAGAAAAGAGCAGCCCTGTCATCATAACCAGAAAAAAACGCATGGCCACAAGGGCCCCCCGGGTCATGCCTTCCCGGGTGACAACAATGTCCCAAAAGCCAAAAACCGGCGTGCCGGGTACGGTCAGGCTTCTGACGGCAAACATGACGGCCAGCAGCACGATGAACCATTTTAACTGGCCCAAAAGGTGCATAAAGGAGATACCTGTGGCAAAAACCAGCCAGGACAGGACCAGAAAACAGACAAAGCAACCGGCAAGTCCGGATTTTAAAAGGGCCAGGCTTACCATGCAGACAAGGACGGCTTTGTACCGGACATCCAGGCAGTGCAGGGCAGTGTTACCTGAACGAAAAGAGAAAATGTTCATGTCTGCCATGGGGGTGCGCTGTATCCCATACGGGAAAAACAGGGTTCTTTTATACCATGGGCTGCCAGATATCTGAGCAGGTCCGGGGGGCTGCCGTCCCGGACCAGACGGCCGTGCTGGTCCATGATAAGCATCCGGGTGGCCTGGGTGATAACCTCTTCCACGTCATGGGTGGCCATGATGATGGTCTGCCCGCCGTGGTTCAATTGACATATGGTTTTGATCAAAGATATGGATGACGGATGATCCAGGTTGGCAAAAGGTTCATCCAGCACAATGATTTCAGGATCCATGACCAGGATGCCGGCAATGGCCAGGCGCCGTTTTTCCCCGCCGGACAAGGAGGCGGGATTCCGGTCTTTCAGGTGAAAAAGGTCCAGTTGTTCCAATGTCCGGGTCACTTTTTTCTGGATCAAAGACCGGGACATCTTTATGTTTTCCGGGCCGAATGCCACTTCATCATATACGGTGTCCCCCACAATCTGGGTGTCGGCATCCTGGAAAACCATGCCCACGGCTTTGCGGGTTTTGGTGATGTCTGATGTCACCGGCTTGCCGTACAGCCGGACATCCCCTGATGAAGGCAGGAGCAGGGCATTGAGGTGCCTTATCAAAGTGGTTTTCCCACACCCGTTGGGACCGGCCAGCAGGATAAATTCATTTGGAAAAACCTGGAAACAAACATCGTGTATGCCCCCGCCGGAAGGGAACTGGTGGGTCAGGTGGTTTATTTCCAGAATCGGGAGGACCATGGTATCTAAATCTTGACAAAAGGCCGGATTTTTCCGGCAATGACGGCACCGGCAGCTATTTTCAAAATATCTCCCAGAAGAAAAGGCACCATGCCGGCTGCCACGGCCTTGCCCCAGGACAGGGAAAAGGCAATCTTCAGCCATGGTACGCCGGCAGCATACACGATCACAGAGCCTGCAACCATGGCAAGGATATCACTGCTTGGCTTTCCCCCCAAAGTTCTGGATATGACACCGGTGACCAGAACAGCCGGCAGATATCCCAGAAGGTATCCGCCGGTAGGGCCGAACAATTTGCCGATACCTGAGGTGCCTCCGGCAAACACCGGCAGACCTGCCAGACCCACCAGCAGATACACTGCCACACAGGCAAGCCCCCGGACCGGACCCAGAATAAGGCCGGCCAGCAGGACAAACATGTTCTGGAGGACAATGGGTACCGGCCCGATGGGGATGGCAATAAAGGCGCCCACTGAAATGAGGGCAACAAACAAAGCGGTGTAAACAAGAGGTCTTAACGGGTATGCCGGGGGCATGGTATTTTCCTTTTATGGTTTTTTTCAGGTGAACAATATCTTTCAGGTGTGGAAGCAGTCTCCGTAAATGATTTTATGCACCTGGTGGTGGTCATCTTTCAAAAGCAGGGTGCCGGTGTCATCCACATCCATGGCCAGGCCCTGGACGGTCTGTTTATGGGTTTGCACCCTGACTCTGGAACCGATGGTGGCAGTCCGTTTTTTCCATGCATGCATGATTTTTGCAGGATCCATAACCTGCGTCTGAAAAAGAAATTCTTTGAGAAATGCCACCAGAATTTGTTTTCTGGAAACACGATGCCCCAGAATTTGCCGGAGGGATATGGCATTGAATGATTCAGATGCAGGGTTGTTGTTTACATTGATGCCGATGCCCACCAGCAGGAAACGGATCATATCAGCCTGGGTCTCAATTTCAGACAACAGGCCCACAAGTTTTCTGCCCTCCCAAAGCAGATCATTGGGCCATTTGACCCGGACATCGATATTGAAAAGGATTTCCAGGGCCTTTGACAGGCTCAGGGAAGCGGCAAAGTTGTACAGGTATGCCATGGGCGGGGGGATGTCCGGAACCAGGATCAACGTAAACCACAGACCGCCCGGCTCAGATTCCCATTCCCGGTTGAGGCGGCCCCTGCCCCGGGTCTGGTGTTCCGCCACCACGCAGCCCAGGTGGGGGGCACCCTGCCGGGCCAGTTTCCGGGCGGTGTCCATGGTGGTTTCCACCTGTGGAAAATAAAATATTCGGTCCTTTAAAGGGGCCTCTGCATTGTCAGCCAAAGGGTCATCAAAGCAGAAAGGCAAAAGCAGGTCCTGGCAGTCCATCAGGTGATAGCCTTTGGGACCGGATCCAATGGTGAATCCCTCCTTTTTCAGGGCAGTGATATGTTTCCACACCGCCACCCGGGAAATCCCGGTTAACGCACTGAGGGTTACCCCGGAAACGGTGCTTCCTTTTTCCAGGTACAGCAGTTCCAGAATTCGGTTGCGCATATGTTGTGACTGGTTAACCATAATAAGACAAGATGGTTAACAAAATACCAGGGGCAGGTCAAGCAAAATTTTGTTCCAGAACGGCTTTGCTGTTTTGTTACGGGAACGGCTGCAGCACAAAGCGCATCCGCCACTGTACCCCGGGGTTTTTGCATGAATGGTTTTCCTTGAAAAAAGGGTTCCATCTGATTTATAAAAGAACCGGATTTATAAAAAAGCCAGACCAAAAAAAAAGAAATAACCATGCCAGGGAAATAACCATGCAGGTAGTAAGACAGATTCTGCCCCATGCAGCTGATTTCAAACGCTTCTGGAAAGAAGCCGGTCCCTTTGCATTCGCTTTGACCAGTGCTGAATTTCCACCAGTACTCCTGGCGTCGGAAGAATGGATTTTCGGATATGCTGCAGAGGATGTACTCAGGGAATTGATGCAGTTCAACCAAAAAAAAATGGCCTTTGTCCCTGCTGAATTCAATCCGGACAATCAGCGCATCCTGCGCCCTGAAAATCTGGTTCCCTGGAAGATCCGCCATTTTCCGGAAGAATGGAACCATATGGTGAGTGATTTTTTCATACCCGAAGGACATCTGACCCGGGCGGTGGCAGATCAGATCAAAACGCTTCCGGCACAGGGGGATGAAAAACAGCAGATGGCAGCCGCTTTTTTTGTTCTTCTGGAAAAAAACCTGGATGCCATGGGATATGTTCTTTTAAAGCCCCGGCCCGGATCCAAATATGCAGCCATCCGAAAATATCTGGCAGAATGGGAAGAAGATGAGGCAGAAGCAGGCCTGATATGAGGTTTTGGATTATACTGCATCGGTGAGTATCAGATCACACAGCAGTTTTTTATAATCTATTCCCGCTTTTTGAAATCCTTTGGTACCATATTTCATATTGCCTTCCAGCACAAAGTATTGGCTGCCGGATGCCAGTATATCAATACCCACATCATCCCAGCCGCACGCTTTTGCCGTTGAAAGGGCCAGGGCCAGAGCAGGCGTTGGCAAAGGATCGAAATTGATGCTGCCTCCCTGGAACACATTGGTTTTAAATGCGGTTTTTTGGGCAACCCGCCAATAGGCCAGTACCACTTTTTGGCCAATGACAATGATGCGCATGTCTTTGTCCACAGGCAGGTATTCCTGGATATAGGCCGGGCCTTTTTGCGCCAGATATTCCGCCAGGTCTGCCTGATTCCGGATCAAAAATATCCCCTCTCCCCTGGCCGAACCCCTGGGAACCTTGGCGATAAAAGGAAAGGAAAACCAGTCCAGAATGGTTTTTTGTTGTTTTTGTCCGTAGAATACCCGGGTTCGGGGATGGGGGATGTCAAGCATCTGGAATATGGCGGTCTGCCGGATTTTATCCATGGCAAAGGTATAGGTGTGAAAACTGGGAAAGGTTGGTTTTCCCATGGTATGGAAAAGATCGGCATAATAGGCTGTGGGATAGAGCACCCGTCGGGCGGACAACAGGGCCTGCCTTTGTGCGGCATCATAATCGTAAAAATTGGGACGAAATCCCAGCGTGTGAATTTCAGGACAGCTTTTGAGACGAACCCCGATGGCAACCGGCCTGTGCAGGCGGGTCATTGGTCGGTGATCCAGGATATCAGGTCTGCATATCCCCGGGGATTGTTTTTCTGCCAGTTCCAGGTATCTTTGCACATATCATCCAGGGTCTTCACCGCTTCCCAACCCAGCTCTTTTTTGGCTTTGGTGGGATCTGCCCAGCAGGCGGCAATATCTCCGGGTCTTCTGGGAACAATGTCATAGGGGATGGCCCGGCTGCAGGCCCGCTGGAATCCTTTTACCATTTCAAGTACGGAAAACCCCCTGCCTGTTCCCAGATTGTAGGTAACGATCCCGGGATTGGAGAAAAGTTTTGGAAGGGTTTTGATATGCCCGCATGCCAGGTCGGTCACATGGATGAAGTCCCGGACCCCTGTTCCGTCCGGGGTGTCATAATCATTGCCAAACACCTGGAGCCGGTCCAGAGATCCTATGGCCACCCGGGATATATAGGGCACCAGGTTGTTGGGAATGCCCTGGGGATCTTCCCCGATCAGGCCGCTGGCATGTGCCCCCACCGGGTTGAAATACCGCAGCAGGGCAATATTCCATTCCGGGTCTGATTGAAAAAGATCCGTAAGAATTTCTTCAATCATCAGTTTGGTTCTGCCGTAGGGGTTTGTGGCAGACAAAGGAAAATCCTCTGTAATGGGAAGGCTTGCAGGCTCCCCATATACGGTTGCAGAAGATGAAAATACAATATTTTTCGGGCCTGTCTGTGCCATTACAGACAACAGGTTGAGGGTCCCTGTGATGTTGTTGTGAAAATAGGTCAATGGCATGGTCACGGATTCACCCACAGCCTTGAGGCCTGCAAAATGGATCACTGCATCAGCACGGTATTGGGAAAGAATATGGGTTACCGCCGCTTTGTCCAGCAGATCTGCCTGGAAAAAATCCAGAGATTTTCCAGTGATCTTTTCCACCCGGTGCAAAGATTCTTTTGAACTGTTGCATAAATTGTCCAGCACTGCCACATCATATCCTTCCTGTAACAGTTCCACGCAGGTATGGCTGCCGATATATCCGGCACCACCGGTGACAAGTATTTTCATTGCATGTCCTTGTATGGCTTTAAGGTTATGGTCTTTTTTCGGGCTGTATGCATGAACAGATCCTGGCATATCCCGCATGTTTTGCAAAATTTGTCACAATTTGCAAGGGTATTTAAAAAATCCGGATCCAGTTTTTTGTTGTCAATATAATAAAAGTCAGCCAGAAAACGGGTGGCATCCATAAGTTCCAGCAGATTGCCGTCAAAAGATCTTCGGATATAGGCTTCAATTACTTTGCGCAGAAAATCCGGGCCCAGGGTTCTGCCGCTGATCTTGATGGTGTCGGCAAGACCGGCATAGGCTTTCATGTCTTCGGGCCGGATAAAGGGCACGCTTAAAAACAGGTGGGGATGGTGAAAAAAGGTGTCGTGACACCCGAGGGTGCGGCTGATCCGGTGGGTTTGCTCCTGGACCAGGCCGGTGTTGGACAGGGAAATCTGGGCATCATGGGTAAGTTTAAAAGGACAATGAAGCAGGCAGCCTTCATTGGCCATCAGTTCAATGCCCATTTGGGGATATGCCTGTCTGATGCCCTGGACCGTTTTTTCAAGGCAGTGAAAATCCCGGTTTAAAGATCGGTCCAGAACCAGTTTTCCCGGCAGCCTGAATCGGGTTTTCTCAATGGCCTCCAGAAGAAAAAAAGCTTTGGGCGCATTGTCGATCATCATGTTGATGCCCGGGACAGCCTCCAGTTCTGGAATCAGTTTATGGCCGGTTCTGGAGAGGGCGTTTAGAAAATACAGGTCTGAAAAAACAATACCCTGGATACCGATAGTCTCATCCAGTTTCCGGAGGGTGTCCAGCGTATGGTATAAAAAAATATCATCCAGATACAAATCCGGCCGGATAAATCGGGAATTAAGCAGGCAATATGCTTTAATACCAGCCACCCGGTTCAGGATTTTTGCAAACAAAAAAGAATCCCCTGTACTGCGTTGCACCCGGGCATCTGCAGCCGGTCTGGAAGGAAGGCCGAAATACACAGATGCCAGGTCAGCTTTTTTTTGTGCCAGGCTTTCTGCATAGGCAGTGTCCGGTATAAAAGGTACAGATAATTGCATAGGGTTATGCTATAATAAATCATGGCTGGTTGGCAATGCATTCCATCCGTTAATTTTGCAAAATTATGGGAAAAACAGAACCCGTGACATTGACATGCACAGGGGCCGTGGTTAAAATGATTGTATTCAGGCAGATTTTACCTGAATCGAATAAACCATAAGGAGAGTTTACAAATGATTGAACTGACAGATTCTGCCAAAGCGCAGATTGACGAGTATTTCCAGGGAAAGGAACCCACTCCTATCCGGATTTTTCTCAATTCCGGCGGATGAGGGGGACCATCTCTTGCCATGGCTCTGGATGAGCCTAAAGACTCGGATGATACCTTTGATGTAAATGGACACAGATTTGTTGTGGACAAAGACTTTATGCAGCAGGCTGAACGTATTAAGGTTGATTTTACAGGTATGGGGTTTAACCTGGATTCCAATATGGACCTGGGAGCATCTGGCTGCGGCAGCTGCGGTTCCGGCGGCTCCTGCGGAGACTGATTGCCAGTACTGATTTTTTTTTAAAAAAAGGTGTCCCTGAATTTATGGGGGGCGCCTTTTTTCGTTTATGGGGCCTAAGATGAAAATTTCAGATGTGCTTTATTGACCCGTGCCGGGCTTCATGATAGCCTTGATTAATGAATATCTGCAAAAATTTGGTAATGGTTGGGTTTCTCTGATGACGCGATACGTGTGGAAAATGCTGACGGCCTTCTTTTTGGCCGTCATGTTTGTTTATATGGCCGGCTGCGGCGGTAAAGACGCATCAGACAAAGAAATGGTGCTTGGCAACTGGACCCAGTTTCGGAACCGGGCCTATATTCTGCTGATCATCAATCCCAAGGGAATCTGGCAATCTTCGGTGCGCATTGCTGATGTGACATCCAAAATTGTTTCCAGCAAAGGTGATGCAGAAGGGACCTGGCACCTGCAGGATGGGCAGTTGATTTTTACTGTCATGGAATCCACCATTGAAAATGTATGGGCCAGAAATCACACCTATGTGTTTGACATTGTGGAACTTACCGACCAGCGCATGCTGCTGCAGGAAGAAACCGGACGGGTGGCGGAATGGAAAAAGACCGGTGCCCGCAAACCAGGTGAAAAGCCTGAAAACACCTCAGTGACAATCCCCATGCCTCCTATTGCGGTGAATTTGAACAAAATCAGTTCAGGTTCACCTGACCGCTATCTTTGCCTGAGCATGGAACTGGTCCTCAAGGAATTGATGCCTGGCCAGAATATCCCCCGGTTTCATCCCAGAGCCAAAGAAGCGGCTATTTTGTTTCTCAGTTCTCTTATACACAGTGATGTTGAGGATTTTGACAAGGTAAAGGCCCAGAAAACCCGCCTGAAGCAAGTGCTCAATCCCTATATGCAGGATGTTATTGAAGATATCAACATCAAACGTGTAATTGTTTCCACCTCAGTGGAAAAGGTGGAGGAATTTATGATCGCATATACCATGGGTGCAGAAAAAAATGGCGGTGCCGCTCCGGGTGAAGGAGAACCACAACAGCAGGACACAGCATCGGACAATGACTGAAAAAGCCCATGGCCAGTGTGCTCAGTCCGCTGCCCTGGCAGCGATGAGGGTTCCTGAGCGAACGGATATTACCGCTTTTTTTTCTTTAAAACAATTGCTTATTCCCAGGGAACTGCCTCTGAAAAGGGTGTGGTTCTCAAGGGGGTAGGCAAGTCCCTGAAGGGTAACCCCTTCCACCTTACGGGATACCGGGATAAGGGAAAGCAGATCACCGGGGTTTCCCGCAAGTTCCAGCCGGTCCTTCACCAGATGAATTTCATTCCGGGCATCCACGAGTCTGGCCTGGATGCCGGCATCTGCAAGGTTTGCCAGCAGGAAAATATTGGCCAGGGTGTGGTCGAGCCGTGTGCCGGCAGCAGCCAGAAATGTGATGTCATCCGCCCCTTGTTCCAGGGCGTGGACCATGCATAATTGTGTATCGGTCTGGTTTTTGCGGGCAGGATACGTAAGGACTTTTACCCCTTTTTCTTTAAAAAAATGCAGGACAGAGGGATCGATGGAATCCAGATCCCCGATGATGATGTGGGGCAGAAGTTTCAGTTTCATCAGATGGCCGGCGCCGCTGTCTGCAGCAATGATCAGGTCTGCTGTCGCCAGAAGGTGATCAAGGCGCTGCTTCCAGCCTGTTTTCCAGTCCATGGCCGGAGCCTGACTGCTGTCGCGTATGGTTTCGCCGGTATTCAGGGATCCGCCGGCAATGATGATGCATTTCATGGCTTCTTTTTATCACGAAACAGCAGGGGTGAAAACCGGTATTTGTTTTGTGCCTTGACACTTTGGATGCAAGCTTATATTTTTCATCAAAAATGATACCTGTAAATATAATACACCGATATATCTTTAAAGAATTTCTGCCGCCTTTTGGCATCAGCCTTTTTTTTCTGACTTTTGTCTTTCTGATGACCCGGATCCCGGATATTACCAATCTGGTGGTAAACTATAATGCGGACATTACCGCAATTCTCATGATGGTTGTCTATACCCTGCCCCGCTTTCTGGAGTTCACCATTCCCATGTCTGTAATGATTTCCGTGCTCCTTACATTCATGCGCATGTCCGGTGAAAATGAAATTGTGGCCTTGAAAGGGGCTGGCCTGTCCCTGTACCGGCTGCTGCCTCCGGTGCTGGTTTTCTGCCTTCTGGGAACTGTGCTCACCCTGTGGATAACCATATTCGGTGTTGCCTGGGGCAAATTGTCCATTAAACATAAAACCATTGAAATGGCCCGTTCGAGTATTGATCTGGCACTCCAGGAACGGCAGTTCAATTCTCATCTCAAAGATATCATGATGTATGTTTCCCAGGTGGACATGAAAACAAAGGACCTTACCGATGTTTTTATTGAAGACCGGACTGTTCAGGGAATGACCCGGATATCTGTGGCCCCCCGGGGCAGGTTGATCCATTCGCAAAATGACAATATGTATACCATACGCCTGTATGACGGAATGATCAACCAGGTGGATGTGGGGGATAAAGCGGTTTCCACCATCCATTTCGGCAATTATGATATCAATATCGATCTGGCTGCCATGCACCAGGGAACGGGCAGAATCAGAAAGGATCTGGATGAACAAAACCTGGGAGATCTCATCGGGTTTATTCGCACCGGCACCCGGGACAATGCCGAGATGAGTGAGGCTTTGATGGTGCTGCATGAAAAATTTTCCGTTCCCTTTGCCTGTCTGGCCATGGGACTTCTGGCCTTTCCCCTCGGGGTTCAGTCTCTTTCTTTGCGCAGGTCTTCCGGCTTTGGTATGGGGGTGTTCTTTTTGCTGGTCTATTATTTTTTTCTGGCAGCCGGGTGGTCGGCCGGGAAAACAGGGTATTTCCCCCCTGTTCTGGGCATGTGGCTGCCCAATCTGATTATGGGTGCTGCCGGTGTTTACCTGCTTAAGCGCAATGCCCGGGAAAAGCCTGTAAAGATGCCTGTGGTTGTATCCAGGGTGATTTTGCGGATGCAAAACCGTTTTGGGAAAATGATGCACCATGACATGTCTGCATAGATACTGGCTAAAGGAATTTGCCAAATTTTTTGGTATTATTCAGACCGTGATCCTGGTGCTGTTCGTGGTCATTGATTATCTTTCTCGCATGGACAAGTTTCTAAAGTACGATATATCCATGGCCCAGGCTTTCTGGTATGTGTTGCTGAAGCTGCCCTTCATGTTTGTGCAGCTCACCCCGGCAGCCATTTTGCTGGCCACCATTACCGTATTCGGGCTGATGAACAAAAACAATGAACTCACTGCTCTAAAGTCTTCCGGGATTTCTGTATATTTTCTGGTCAAACCCGCACTTGCGGCCAGTATGGTGCTGGTTGGCGTGATGTTTTTCATGGGAGAATTTCTGGTTCCGCTGTCCATGGAAAAAGCCAATCATATCCGCCAGTATGAAATGCGCAAACAGGACAGGATTTCCAGGAACCGCAATGATATCTGGATAAAATCCCGAAACACCATGGTGCATATCCCTTTTTTTGATCCGGTTCAGCAGACAGTGGCAGGTATCTGTGCCACCACCATGGCAGATGATTTTACCCTTTTGTCCAGGGTTGATGCAGCCCATGGCCGGTATGAACTGGACCAGTGGCTGCTGGAAGATGTTGTTGAGCAGACCTATAATCCGGACACCGGCGATTATGATGTGGTGCTTTCAGATATGAAACTGTTTGATCTGGGCCTGGTGCCCCGGGACCTGGACCAGCTGGTCAGGACTTCCGAGGAAATGGGCTTTTTTGAACTCAAAGCATACGTGGACAAGGTTAAACGCGAAGGATATGACCCCACCACCTATCAGGTGGATATGCATGGAAAAGCAGCATTCCCCTTTATCTGCATCATCATGGCCCTCACTGGTGCAGCCACAGGCATGCGCAGTTTTGTCAGGGCCAATCTGCCGGCAGGCATTGGCGTTGGCGTGGTGATT
>JAABSS010000123.1 GCA_011390235.1 Desulfotignum sp. | reverse complement strand
ATGTTGAGGACTTCAGATACCGAATCCACCACAATGCCGATCTGGATGGTCATGTCATTGGCATCGATCTCCACCACAATGATGCAGGTCCGGTCGGTGTAGTCAATGGCGGGCATCCCGAATTTGAGCCGCAGGTCGATGACCGGGATCACCTTGCCCCGCAGGTTGATCACCCCTTTCACAAAATCCGGGGTTCTGGGCACCGAGGTGATGGCCATCATTCCGATGATCTCCTTGACCTTGAGAATACCGATGCCGTACTCTTCATCTGCCAGGGTGAAGGTCAGGTATTTGCCTGTTTTCATGGTTATGCCCTTGATGGCATCATTCATACTGTTCAGCTCATTTGTCATTTTTTTCCTCCTTTATGGGTGTTTTTTATTGATCATTTTATAAAGCACTGCACAAAGATCGTCATAGTTATTGTTGATATAGGTGAAAAATCGTGGATAAAACCGGTGGGCCATGCTTACGGTTGTTTTTGCATCATCAGGAAGTATCAGAACAATCCGCCGGCCGTCGAGCAGATCGATCAGGCGAAACAGTTCCTTCAACCGACGGGGAGATTCGGCCAGCAGAACATATACTTCCTGGTCGCAGCCTCCCGGCTGTTTCAATATATACTTCAATGCATTAAACGTATGCACCATCTGCATGATATGTTCACCAAAATATTCGGCCATCTTTTTTTGCAATGCCTCTCTCTGCCGGGAGGCATCCTCGTGTACAAAAAGGACAAGACTCATAATACTCCTTTGGATGCGGTCATCCGGTCATCTATTTTTCAGTGCACAACACAGGATACTGACAGAGCAAAATGCATACCACGGCATAGAAACGAATAAATAGATTTATTTCAATGGGTTATAAAAATACGGAAGGCGGACGGTTGTCACATAATTGAGAAGGAAAATTTAATATCCAACGTGTTGTTATGTGATAACCATTTGAAATTATATAAAAAATATGGATTTTCCAGGGTCTGTCTCAAAAATATGACAGTCGCAGAGATAGGACTATGTATTACAGAATATCTGTCATGCAAGGCCCGGCAGATCTCAGGTAATCTGAATCTCATGATAAGGGGGTCCGCCTGCCCCCTCTTTGTTTCTTAAGATTTCCTGGATATGACATTTTGTATAGGAGCGCTTGAGAATAATGGCGGAAGCTGCCCCGAAAATCTGGGTCCGGGATTCAATTTTCCCGGCCACTGTGACTTTCGGCAGCGGTTCTTCTTTGTTGGAAAAGGCGAGCAGGGTATCTTCTTTAACATGGGGGATCTCTCCCCTATCACTGAAGTCGATGCTGCCGTCTTTTCTGACCCTGCCGGCATGACGGAACGCTGTGGGAAAATGATACCGGATTCGGGCATCTTTCGGGTACCTGGATTCCCTTCCCTGGGCGATCAGGATCGGTCCATTTTCCGGCGCTGCCTTGAAAAGCAGGGATGCGATTTCATCATCCATTATTATGCCGTTGGTGACCATTTTTTTTTCAACAATATCCTGGTATTCGGTGGCACCAGAGGCCAGGGTGTCGTCTGTGTGAGAACTGTCCACCGGCAAAGAGGTGGCGGCTGAAAAAGCTGCGGTTTCCAGTATTTTTTTTATTTCCTCCTGCATTGCCAGAAACAGTGTGGAAAAGCTTTTGGGAGAAAAAGCAATGTTCCATTTGTCCAGGATATCTTTGAGCAGCACAGGTCTGGGGGTAAAAACAGAACGGACCCTGGATTCAAGAATTCGGATTTTTTTGTTTTTGTCGTCTATCTGGTCGGCGTACAGGGCCTGTTTTTTTTTCAATCTGCCGGCAAGCTAATTCGGCAATCCGTTCATTTTTGTTGAGAAGGGCTTTATGATGCCGGTCAGTATCTTTTTTCAGGGCCACATTCAGCTTGTAAAGCACAGTGTTCTGTTCTTTGGCAAGGGTGAAAAGCCGGTGGTTCTCCAAAATTGCCGCATATTGTTCAAGACCGTTTCTGACGGCTTCAATTAGGGCTTCGGTGTTCCATGGTTTAGAGATATAGCGGTGGATAGCGCCTTTGTTCAATGCCTCGGTGACAGCATCCATGTCTGCATAACCGGTGATGAGAAACCGGATGGTATCGGGTGTGATCTCTTTGGCTTTTTCCAAAAGCTCCGATCCTTTCATTTCCGGCATCTACTGGTCTGAAATGATCAGGGAAAAAGGGGTGTCAGCGGTGGTGATTTTTTCAAGGGCACGCCTGCCGGAGGATACATAGACAGATTGGGCACCCACCTGTTTTATCAGATGCCCAAGGGCTTTGCCGACAATTTGGTCATCATCGACAATGAGAACGGTATGATCAGTTACATTTTGTATGCTGTTTCTTGTAGATTTTGGGTTATTGTTTACAACCAGCAGTCTTTTACAGGCAAAAAATAAATTGCGTTCACATACAATACCCTCTACTATACATGAAAGGTAAAATTATAACATAAAAAAAATGCAATGCTGATGCAATAGCGATTTTTAGAAAACAATGATTCAGAGCAACTGTTACACAATAACGTTCCACAACCAATTTGCAAAACCAAAATTCAAAAGTGATTTCCAGCAATTGAGAGGAAACAAAAACACCATGCGAAATATTTTTTTCACAGGCTGTGTCATACCTTTGTGGCGCATATCACAGCCTGTCTATCTCAGTTTTCAGAATGAGCAAAGGGGGTCCAGTTATGAAAGTTTTTACTGTTGACAATCAGACTGAAAAAGAGATTCAGGCCCGGCACCAGGCTGAGAAAGCCCTTTTGAAGAGCAAAGAAAGACTGGTGGCGGCCCAGCGCCTGGCAAAAATGGGAGATTTCAGGTGGGATTTGGAAACCGGTGAGATCTCCTGGTCGGATACCGTGTTCGAGCTGCTGGGGTATGAAACATCAGAAATTTTTGATCTTGAACGGGTCAATGCACAGGTCCACCATCCGGATGACCTGGAGCGGATCACAACCTGGCTGAAAACAGAAATCGATTCCGGATCAGATACACTGACCCCCAATGAATATCGGCTGGTGTGCAGGGATGGCAGCGTTATCCATGTGCGCACCATTGGTGAAATCTACAGAAGACCCGGAAAAAAGCCCATCATTTTTGCCACAGTACAGGATATCACCGAATCCATCCAGGCGGATGCTGAAAAAGAAAAGCTCAAGGCCCAGCTTTTCCAGGCCCAGAAAATGGAATCCGTGGGCAGACTGGCCGGTGGTATTGCCCATGATTACAACAACATGCTCAGTGTGATCCTGATGTATGCGGAAATGGCACTGGACAGGGCACACCAGGATGAGGGCCTGCACAAATATATAACAGCGATTCTCAATGCGGCCCGGCGGTCCACGGATATCACCCGGCAATTGCTGATTTTCGCACGCAAACAGACCACCACCCCCCGGGTTCTGGATTTGAATGCCACCATCACAGACATGCTCAAACTGCTCCAAAGAATTATTGGTGAAGATATTACTCTCAGGTTTGAGCCGGGTGCCGATGTATGGCCCGTGAAAATAGATCCCACCCAGGTGGACCAGGTGCTGGCCAACCTGCTGGTAAATGCCAGGGATGCCATCACAGGTACCGGCAAAATCACCATACAGACCGGTATCGAAACATTTGATGCAGCATACTGCACAATGCATCCCAAATATTCTCCGGGGGATTTTGCTGTGTTGTCTGTGCATGACGACGGCAGCGGTATGGACAAAGATACCTTGGAGCAGATTTTTGAACCTTTTTTCACCACCAAGGATGAATCAAAGGGTACAGGACTCGGACTGGCGACAGTTTACGGTATCGTCAAACAAAACGACGGGTTTGTCACTGTTCACAGTGAACCGGAAAAAGGTACCTGTTTTAAGATCTTTCTGCCCCGCCATGGGGACTTGGTTGACAAGGAGATGGATCAGGAAACCGCACGCATTCCCCAGGGAAAAGGGGAAACCGTGCTGCTTGTGGAGGATGATCCCCCTGTTTTGAAACTGGCCAGAACAGTTCTGGAAACCCTGGGATACAAGGTGGTGACGGCTGCCACACCGAAGGAAGCCCTGGCACAGGCAAAAACATACCCTGAAAAAATCCACATGATGCTCACGGATGTGGTCATGCCTGAGATGAACGGCAGGCAGCTGGCGGAACAACTGGTTCTGCTTCGTCCGGACACTAAAATTCTCTACATGTCCGGCTATTCAACCGATGTCATCACCGAAACAGGGGTATTGGAAAAAGGCACCGCATTTATGAATAAACCCTTTGCCGTGCGGGATATGGCTGTAAAGGTACGGGAGGTCCTGGATGGCAGGGTTTGAAAGTAATATTTTGCGCTTTTTTTCAGGGACCGGCAGATCCTGCCGGGAGGATGGATGCCTGCTGCACACCACCAGATTCATGGGATTGCGGTGTATCCTTTTCCTGGCTTTTTTTATGGCCTGTGTGTTTCTTTTATCGGGCACTGCTGCCGGCGATGCCAGGGCTGCGGCAGAACCTGCAGTCCGTTCTGCCGCAGAAATTGATTATCCACCATTTTCCGTTGTGGATGAACACGGGTATGCCACAGGGTTTTCCGTTGAACTGCTGCGGGCTGCACTGGCTGCCATGGACCGGGATGTCACATTCAAAACCGGGCCGTGGGCACAGGTGCGGGGCTGGCTGGAGCAGGGGGAGATTCAGGCCCTGCCCCTGGTGGGC
>JAABSS010000122.1 GCA_011390235.1 Desulfotignum sp. | reverse complement strand
ATCAGCGCCCCCTGATAACGGTCAACTGCTCAGCGCTTTCGGAATCCCTTCTGGAAAGCGAGTTGTTCGGCCATGTAAAAGGGGCTTTCACCGGGGCGCACAAGGAACGTATGGGCCGGTTCGAGCAGGCGGATACCGGTACCATTTTTCTGGATGAAATCGGGGAATTGACCCCGTATATGCAGGTGAAGCTGTTGCGGGTTCTCCAGGAGCGGGAGATCGAACGGGTGGGGGATACCAGAAAACGCAAGATCGATATCCGGATCATTGCCGCCACCAACAAAAACCTGACTGAGCTGACCAGAAAAGGGCTGTTCAGGGAAGACCTGTTCTACCGGCTCAAGGTGTTCACCATCCAGAGCCCGCCCCTCCGGGACCGGAAGCCGGACATCCCTCTGCTGGCAGAGCATCTTGTCCAAAAAACCGGCAAGCGGGAAAACAAACGCATCAAAGGGGTTTCCCCCGGTGCCATGAAAATCCTCATGTCCCACATGTGGCCCGGTAATGTACGGGAGCTGGAAAATGCCATTGAACATGCATTTGTGGTCTGCAGGACCGATTATATTTCCCGGACCGATCTGCCGGCGGAACTCCAGAGCGGCCTCCGGAATACCATGGGTAAAGCCACCCCTTCAGAACCACCCGGGCCGGCTGCAGAAAATATGACGAAAGAGGCCCTGGTGGCATTGCTGGAACAATGCCAGTGGAACAAGGCAGAAGTGGCCCGGCGCATGGGCAAAAGCCGGACCCTGGTGTGGAAATTCATGAAAAAATGGAATATCCCCCTGCAGCAGCCCTAAAATGGACTCCCGGTCAAAAAGCAACCTCTTTGCCTGGGTCAATGATGCGTGTACTTTGCGGGCATCAGGCAGTAAAATAGATCCATATACCGTTAATTGTTATTCTCTTCTTTCTCGGACAAAGGATTCGCCAGCGCATCAACTGCAGCCTTGCAGAGGGCCACTGATGGTTCAGGGTCGTCAGCTGTAAATGCGATATTTTCTTTGAAAAATATCGCACGCCACGCTGTCTCGTTCAGGCTTTTGGGGCAGAGATCTTTCAGTTGAAAAGTAAATCCTTTAGTTTCAAGAATCCAGGCAAGTTCCATGGCAGCATGAATATCATAGACTGCTTGATCGGGAACTGCCTCGCCGAGAAATTGTATAAGTTGTTTTTCCAATTGTTCAAGTATTGATTTGGACATTATTGTCTCCAATACGATGATGATTTGCATTTTGATTCTGCCCCGAAAAACTGGAGATATGGTTAAGCCACAGTCCTCCGATTATATCCCTTAGGGGGTTAAATGTGGAGGAACCGCATAAAAAACCGCTGTTTGCCATATTTATTGATGATGATTTTTTTTTCTTTTATCAGGGTGTCAATAACTGAAAAATCACTTCCCGCTTTTTTCAGGTAGGCCATGACTGCATCCTCCCGCATGGGATGAACCGCGGTAATGCTCAGGATATCGTTTTCAACATCCCCGGTGAAAGCAAATTGGTTTCCCTCGTATCCTATAAGAAATTCTGCATTGATTCCTTTGGAACTGAAAATCTGCCAGGCGCTGTTGAGTGCCTCTTCTTGAGGCGGCCTGACGCTTTTGACGGCGGGTGGCCGGGTGGGTATGCCCAGGTAAGATATGCGCGGGGTAAGGGTGCTAATAAACTCAGCCGTCTCTTCCAGGCCGGCAGCATTGTCGTTTTTTCCATGGACCAGCATGGTTTCCGTGACCAGGCTGCCGGTGAATGCCTTGGAGAACGATTCAATGCCGTTCAAAATTTCCCTGAAACAGATGGGTTTGCCGGGCCGGTCTATTCTTCGCCAAGTTTTTTGATCGCAGGTGTCAATTTTGACCGAGACCCAGTCCGCCAGACAAAGATCCCTGCGGACATCAGATAACCCGAGCAGGGATGCGTTGGTGATCACTGCTGTTTTTATTCCCAAGCCAGTAAGGTCAGAGATCAACTGTCCCAGGGAATTATCAAGGGTCGGCTCTCCATCTGAAACTATGGTCAGATAGTCGATAGATGCATGATTGAGACGGGCCTTTTCCAGTTTTTCCCGGGTCTGGGCCAAAATCAGGCCGGGATCGTAAAAATATTGCCGTTGGGGTACCACGGGGGCGCAGGTACCAAGCTGACAATAAATACACGAATAGGTACAAATTTTTGGGGGAATATTGTTGATTCCCACACTTTTACCCAAGCGTCTGGAAGGAACAGGGCCGAATACCAGGGGTGGATCAGCAGTTGTTTTGTCCATGTTACAACAACTTTTCCGCACCTTTATAAACGGTTTCCACCTTCAGGGCGGTCGCACCGTGTCCAGGGTGCTTTTGAGGATTCCACTGCTTCATGTCATCGAACACCGAGCCCTTGGTATGGTATTCAATGTTGCCTTTGACCTGGTAGGCGTCCCCTTTTTCAGTGATAAAGAGGATAGATCCCGTACTGCCGGATTCTATGTTCCGGATGGTTTTTGAAAAATAGTTATTGGCAATGACCAAGGTCTGTTCATCGTATTTTGCAACGCAGGTGGCATAAATGGCATTGGGGATTCCCTGTTTATCCACTGTGGAAAAAATAACGGGGCCTTTACGCTTATCCCAAGCCTGACTGACTTCCCGGGGTAAAATCGGCATGCTTTCCTCCTGTTTAAAACGTAAGATATCAGAGCACTTTTTAAATCATTGCAAATTCAATACCAAAAAGCATGTAAGATGGAAAATGACTATGAATTCGGAGGGTTGCTGTGAAATACGAATGTTCGGGGCCGACTATCCGGCATTGCATAAATGCACCTGCCGAATGCTGCTATTATAAGGGAAACCTAAGGATGGCAACAGATTCTGCAATATGAAATTGAGGCGATAAAAAAACGCAGACTTGCAACCCCTAAGGCACACCATTGTTTGGCATTTACCCTGAGCCGAATCCATGCCTACCGAGTTCCCAAAAACATTACCTTTCATCCCTTCTCTGACAATAATACCTTTCATAAGCACTCTCGAAAGTCCAGACAAAAAAACTTTCAAAGGTTGTGACAATTGCTGTGTCAATGCAAATCTGACTGCGTACCACGTCCCTGAGAGCCCCACACACCAGAGACCCCGATCGCAACCATGTCGCTGCTGGAATCGCAGGCAGTTTCTGGGACAGATTAGAAAACACAACCCCAGCTTTGGATACGCCCTTTTTTATCAAAATAGGGCGGAACGCAAATGATCAGGCCGGGAAGCCATATCATCTTCTGCGGGCATAAACGCGGGCCCGGAAGGTGTGCCGATTCAAGCAGTGGGCAGAAGGCCCTGGATGAACTCCCGGACAGCATTCACCCCGTGGTCTTCCGCCACCCGGATGGTCTGGGACCCGATGACCGCGATATCGGCCTTTTCTCTGAGAAAATTCATGTCTGCCTTGTCTTTGATGCCGAACCCCACGGCCAGGGGAACCGAAGCCGCTTTTCGGCACCGGGCCAGGTATTGGGTCAGATCATCGGACAAGTCAGTATCTGCCCCGGTCACGCCTTTTCTGGCCAGGCAATAGATAAAGCCCGAGGCAATCGAGGCGATCTGTGCCATGCGGGCATCACTGGTGCCGGGTGAAAACATCTGGATGGGTGAGAGAAGGTTTTCCTGCATGGCCTGGATGTATTCCGCCCCTTCCTCCATGGGCAGATCCGGTACAATGGCACCGGTCAGGCCGATGTCCGCAGTGGCTTTTGCAAACGCTGTCATACCGAACCTGTAAGGGATGTTGGCATAGGTCATGAACAGAAAAGGGATGGGATACCGGGCAGCCATATCTTTTGCAAATGCCATGCATTTTTTCACAGTTGCGCCGCGCTCCAGTGCGGTCTGATTGGCCTTGAGAATCACCGGGCCGTCTGCCATGGGTTCGGAAAAGGGAATCTGCAGTTCCATCAGGTCCACGCCTGCCGCCACCATCTGCCGGACCATGGCATGGCAGTTTTCAAAAGAGGGGTAACCCATTACAATGTGGGTCATGAGCAGCAGGTCTTTTTTCTTTTGTCTGTCCCGGATATAGGATTCAAGCATGGTATTGTGCCGCCTTTGTCTGGATAAAGGTTTTCCAGTCCGGGTCATTCAGGGCGTCGGCCACCGTGAAGATGTCCTTGTCGCCTCTGCCGGACTGGTTGATGATGAGGATCTGGTCCCGGTGCAGGGTTGGCGCTTCCCGGAACGCCCCGGCAAAGGCGTGGGCCGATTCCAGGGCCGGGATGATGCCTTCGGTTTTCATGGTCAGCTTCAGGGCATCCACCACTTCCGCATCGGTGGCACTTTCAAACCGGGCGGTCTTATTTTCATGCATGTGGGCCAGGATGGGGGACACCCCCACGTAATCCAGGCCCGCGGAAATGGAATGGGTTTCTTTCATCTGCCCGTCATCATCCTGGAGAAAAAAGGTTTTGTATCCCTGGGCAATACCGGAACTGGCATCGGCGGAAGACAGGCGGGCGGCATGAAATCCTGAATCAATACCTTTGCCGCCGGCTTCCACCCCCACCAGTTCCACCGGATCATCCATGAATCCGGAAAACAGGCCCATGGCATTGGAGCCGCCGCCCACACAGGCATACACCCGGTCCGGCAGCCCTCCTTCCCGCTCCAGGATCTGCTGTCGGGCCTCGATGCCGATGATGGACTGGAACCAGGTGACCATTTCCGGAAACGG
>JAABSS010000121.1 GCA_011390235.1 Desulfotignum sp. | reverse complement strand
GGTGACCATTGCCATTGTGGGGATTCTGGTGACTGCCGGCATGCAGCTGGGAAAAATTACCGGTGATGCGGTTCTGGTAACCATGGTTGAAAAAGACCGGTTCCAGGCCCGGCAGCTTGCCGTTTCAGGCATTGAACTTGCGAGGGTCATTCTGGCGGAGGATGCGGCCATGAACACAACAGATTCAGTGCAGGAAGTATGGGCTGATCCGGAAAAACTGACTGGGGTGGTGAGCATGCTGGGCCTGGAAAGTGATAATCTGTCCATAAAAATGACTGATGAATTGTCCAAAATTCAGGTGAACGCGCTGATCAGGCAGTTTCCCGGCAACCAGATAAATCCTGACCAGGCAGGGGTATGGGAAAATTTTTTCAGACCTTTTTTTTCTGGTGACAAGTCCCTGGATGACAGAGATCCCGACATGATCATTAATTCTGTGAAAGACTGGCTTGATGCTGAAGATGATGATGCCATCAGCGGTCTTTCAGGCGCAGAGTCAGACTATTACCAGGGGTTGGAACCGCCTTACGCATGTGCCAACGGCCCGTTTAACCATATAGATGAGCTGTTTTCCGTGCAGGGGATTTCAAAAGACCTCCTTGAGATGAACCAGTCAGATGGAAATGTGCCGGCGATGGATCACTCAGTTGAAAACATGGATGCTGACCCACAGCCCGTCACCCTTGGTGATGTGTTCACCGTTTACGGACTGGACGACAGATCCATACAGGACAGCGGCTTCCGGTATCCGGGACAGATAAATATCAATACAGCTGATATGGCTGTTCTGGCAGCGATTCTTCCTGAAGGAATGGAGGGACTGGCCCGGGAACTCATTGATTTCAGAGAGCAGAAAACCGACGATGGTGCAATGTTTGTGAACCAGCTGGGCAAAGGATGGTATAAAAAAATAATCGGTCTGTCCCCAAAAGAGCAGCAGCGCATGGACCGCCTTGTCAGGTATGCAAGCGATACCTTTAAAATTGAATCCACAGCCTGGAAAAATAAGGCATCAGTGACGCTGCGGGCATTTGTAAAAAGAGAAAAAGATGCAGCCTCCGGCAGATGGCAGTGCCGGATTATCCAGATGGAAAGACAATAATGGTAATCGGATAAAAAGGAACAATTGATGAGCGGATCTTTTCTGCGCCTTGACATTGATCATTTCGGCATTCGGGCCATGGTGGTGGAACAGGGGGTTAAAAAACGGTCGGTCACAGATGAATGCCGGGTTTTGTTTTCAGATGTAACTCCTGAAGATGAAACCCAGGACATGTTTGGCGCTGCCATGGATGTGGTTGCCCGGAAGATGGATCTGCAGCCATGTGCAAAGGCTGTTATTTTTGTGCCTGCGGGCCATATCTGTTATAGAACCCTGCACCTGCCCTTCAGGTCAAGAAAAAAAATTTCACAGATTCTGCCTTTTGAGCTTGAGTCGTTTTTGCCCGGAAATGATCAGGGCTATGTGTCGGATTTTCATCTGCTGGATATCCCGGGAGATGAAAATTTCATTCTGAGCGGCTCTATTGCTGAAGCAGCAATAGAATCATATTTTACAGTACTTGCCTGTTTTAAAATCCAGCCCCGGGTTATTGCACCCAAGGGGTATGCTGCTGCTGCAGGATTTTTACATCAGCAAAAAAATATCCCGACATTTGCATTTGTATATCTTGCCCCGTACGAAGCCGCTCTGGTGCTGGTGAACAATCGCATACCCTGTGCCGTGCGGACATTTTCACCCGCGGTCAGGGCCTCGGGTGACATCCTTGCTGATGCTGTCAGACAAACCATTATCGGTTTCAACCAGAGAACCGGGGTCCAGGTGGCATTTGATATTGTCGTATGTGTGGATGAAAAATTTTCACAAGCAGATGTGGTCTGCCATGCCCTTGAAATAAAACTGGCTGACCAGGCAGGCCTGAGACCGGTGGAGGCAGGATGTCAAAAAGGACCTTTGGTGGAGAGAGTCCGCCCGGACGGCCTTTTGTCGGATATCGTACCGGACAAGCCTGTCAGGTATCTGTTTAATTTCTGCAAAGGAAAATACGGGGCCAGTTCCTTTGTAACCACCTATTTTTCTCAACTGGCGGCAAGTGCTGTTTTATTTGTCTGTTTTCTGGGCCTGGTGCTGACCCATGCGGGTATTGATAATGCAAAATTGCAAGACCGGATTGCAGCTATTGATAAAAAAGCGGTATCATTGTATATGGATACCTTTCCGGAAAAAACCAGGGTTCAGGATCCCTATCTTCAGATGAAAGCCAATGTCCGGGAAGCCATGAAGAACGCAGGTACAACTGCTGGTACAAACCCGTCTGCTGATAATGCAGAGGTAAATGTTCTGGAAATCATCAATGAAATTTCTAAAAAAATACCCGATGGCATTGATGTGGAGATATCAGGCTTTCTGTTTAACAAGGGACGTCTGATTTTATCCGGATCAACTGATAATTTTAATAATGTGGACAATATCAAAACCAGACTGGAGTCGGCAGCCTTGTTTCAAAAAGTTGAAATCAGCGGTGCTGCAACCGACAAGCAGGAAGACAAGGTTAATTTTAAATTTAATATAGAATTGTGAAACAATAGCCATGATTGCTTTTTCAGATCGTGAAAAACTGGTTGTTATTCTGGGCGCTGCCTTTCTGGTGGTGTTTTTCGGGTATCAATTGGTGATTGCCCCGGTGTTTGAAAAAAGACAGACCCTCACACAGGTGCTGCATCGGAAACAAGCTGCTTTAGATGAAATGGTATTGCTGCAGCAGCAGTATGCATCTGTTTCTTCTGTTTTTGACACCAGGGCGCATGCACTGACAAACAGAGAAAAAGGGTTTTCATTGTTTGCCTTTCTGGACTCCCAGGCACAGCAAAGCGGTGTCAAAACAAATGTGGCATATATGCAGCCTTTCAGCAAAGAGATCGAAAAAACATCCTATTCCCTTGAAACCGTAAAGTTCAAACTGGCAGATGTGTATTTAAAGGAACTGGTGAATTTTTTACACCGGATCGCGTCATCTGAAAACGCGGTTACAATAACTTCTTTGTCATTGAACAAAACCGGAGTGAACAAAGAAAAACTTGACGCAATTATCGAGGCCCAGACACTGATGGTAAAGGAAAATTCATAGCATGAATCCCAAACTGGTTCTGTTTTATATCCTGTTTTCCATGGCAGCCTTTATTTTTTTTGTGTTTTTGTTATTTCCCGGCAAAAAGGTGGCGGCATATCTGTCAGGTGCAGTGACAAAGCCGGATGCAATGGTACAGGTGACCATGGATGATGCAGAACTTTATCCGCCGCTGCGCCTTACCCTGGACAAAATCCGGTTTACCCTGCCCCCGGATATAATCATAAAACCGACTTCCTTTGCCGTATCTTTGTCTCCGGTGGTATTTTTTGAAAATGAAAAAACCATCAGTTTTCAATCAAAATTATTCCAGGGAACCATCCATGGCAGTCTCAAATTTACCCATCTTGATCCATTGACGGCATCAGCAGCACACATCATTTTTTCCGATATAAAAACAGCTTCATTTATTTATAAAACAACGCTTGCCGATATTACCCTGAGTAGTGAAATAAGTGGTGAATATATATTTTCAGGACAAGAAAATGAAAAAAAACAGGGGCAGGGGACCATTTTTTTCCGCAATGTTTCCGCTGTGATGGAAAATTCTTTGTTTAACCGGTTGAATCTGCCCGCAGTTGATTTTTCTCTGGTCGAAGCAGGGTATGAGCAGACCGGCAATACCCTGACTATCACAAATTGTATTGCCAAAGGGTCCATTGTTCATATAAAACTCACAGGAGACATCCACCTGGGCTTTCCCTTAAAAGAAAGCCGGCTGGATCTAACAGGCCGGGTGCTGCCGGAATCACCATATCTGGCAGCCTTTGCCAATAATGCCGCAATAAGGTCTGCGGCAAAAAATATTTCCAAAGACGGGATAAAATTCGGGATATCCGGAACAGTGATGCAACCGAAAATCGAAATATGAAATATTTATTTGTCTTGATACATATGGGGCTGATTGCTGCCATAGCATATGTCGGCGCAGATCTTTTTTATGCCGGTATACTGCCTGACAATATGGAACAGCCGGGCCGCGGGGTGGTTGTGAATCCCTCACAGCCAGGTGCTGCCCATAAGGCCAACAACGGTTTTGATCCCGGGCAATATGATGCCATTGTCAAAAGAAATTTGTTCAAGGTTGAAACAGAAAAAAAACAAACACCTGCTGCAGCATCAAAAGAACCGGTAAAGCTTGAACCCACAAATCTGAAACTGACCCTGTGGGGAACGGTCACCGGGACCTCTGATGTCTGGGCGGTGATCGAAGATAAAAATGCCAGACAGCAGGCCCTGTATCAGGTGGGGGATATAGTTCAGGGCGCACAGATAAAAAAAATTTTACGCCATGAGGTGATCCTCAATTTCCAGGACAAAGACCAGGTCCTTGAAATGCAGACAGACCGGGCAGGGCAACCTGTTGCTGCCTCCTTGGGCACTGCTCCCGCCGCCATGCCATCAAACAGATTTCAGGCAGGGCCGATGTTGGAAAATGCCGGGGAAATAATGAAACAGATTAAATTCCGTCCCTATTTTTCCCAGGGTGCGCCGGATGGCCTCATGGTTTACGGCATACGGCCTGATTCAATTTTCAGGCAGATTGGGTTGAGAAATGGTGATATTGTCAAGGATATCAA
>JAABSS010000120.1 GCA_011390235.1 Desulfotignum sp. | reverse complement strand
GTATTCTGGTCATAGAAGATGAAGCGCGTATCGCTGAAGGGCTCCGGCTCAACCTGTCCCTTGCCGGGTATGCCGTATCGGTGGCACCGGACGGTATCGACGGCCTGGCCCAGTGGCGGGCCTGGCAGCCGGACCTGATCGTTCTGGATATCATGCTGCCCATGGTTGACGGGTTTTCCATTTTAAAAACCATCCGCCAGGAGGATGAAAAGATCCCGGTGCTGATTCTGTCGGCAAGAGGAGACACCACGGACAAAGTCAAAGGGCTGCGCTACGGCGTGGATGATTATCTGGCCAAGCCGTTTGATCTGGAGGAATTTCTGCTGCGGGTGGATCGCCTGATTCAGAAAACCGCCTGGTATGAGCCGGCGGGAACCAGGGAAAAACCGGCGGTGTGCCTGTTCGATGGGGACCAGTACCGGTTCGGGGACAATCATGTGGATTTTGTCACGTTCAAGGCAAGGTGCATGGCCGGTGAGATCACATTGACGGAACAGGAGATCACCCTTCTCAAAATTTTTATTGCGAACAGAGGCAAACCCCTGTCCAGAGAAGAATTGCTGAATGCCGGATGGGGGTACTCCCGGGACACCTCTACAAGAACAGTGGATAATTTTATGGTCCGGTTCAGAAAATATTTCGAAAAAAATCCCAAAAATCCGCAATTCTTTAAAAGCCGCCGATCGGTGGGCTATATTTTCGATCACACCGGATACCTATCTGCCGAATCGGAAACGGATAAACACCTGCTGATTTGAGGCAGGAGGGTCCGGATGAATACCCTGATGACCGGCCGGCCGGAAAAACGACTCCCCGCGCGGCTCCGGAACCAGGGGCTCCAGGGGGCCTGAAAAAGCCGATTCCCGCCGGGCGGGTCGGCGGGGCTGCACTTTTGCGTCATGGGCCCTGCGGCGGTCCGGATCTGACAACACATCATAGGCTTCCTGAATATCCTGAAACGGCCCGCTGTTTCCTTTATAATGATCCGGGTGAAATGTTTTGGCAAGCCGTCGATAAGCGTCCTTGATATCTGTCTGACTGGCATCCGAGGCAATGCCCAGTATAAGATAATAATCCCGAGGCATCAGATCACCTCCCGATGTAATATTCTGTGCGATTTGACATCTGATGGTAAAAAACATCTATTATCATGTCAATAAAAAAATTATTAGTAATGAAAAATTTTCTTGACACGCAGGTCAGGGATATTATTTTGATGACAAATGAAGATCAATAGATATTGAATCATTCATGAATACAAACAGTTATGATTGGAAAATTCCGGTTCGTTTTTGGTTGCTTCAAAAAGGAGTGGCCGATGACGACGACATTTATATTACTAAATAAGATTTTATAAAAAAATAATTGACATATATTGACATGGAATTTTTGATAACTAAATTTGAAATCAAACAAACAGGTTCCGTAACTGAACGAACCGGCAACCCAAACCCATGAAAACAGGAGGATACATTATGTTTACGAGATTCAGCGATATCGACAGATTATTCGGGACCATGGACCTGCTTCGGCAGCGGCTGGACAATATGTCTACCGATTACAACCGGCCTTACAGAAGCTCCTGGCTGATGGAAGACGGGTTTCTCCGGGCCAATCTGTACCAGAGCGGCGATGCCTTTGAAATGAGACTGGAAGTGCCCGGCATGGACAAGGATGCACTGGACATCAAGATCCAGGGCAATTACCTGGAAATTTCGGGTAAAAGAGAACAGGATGTGCCTGACGGATACAAGGTGCACAAAACCGAGAGACTGAACGGTACTTTTTCCCGCAGCTTTACCCTGCCCGATGATGTGGACAGCGCCCGGGTGGAGGCCAAATTAAAAGACGGTGTTTTGTATTTGACTCTGCCCAAGTCTGAAGCTGCCAAACCCAGACAGATTACCATCAGCTGATCCGTTCGATTCATTGCCCGAGGCACTTTGAACCATTAAAACATAAGGAGGCGTATAATGGATAAAAACACTGAAATTGCCAAAAGAGAAGACCGGAATTTAGAGAAAACCAGAGAACTGTATGAAGTTGCGCCGGCGGTGGATATTTACGAAAATGATGACGAAATTCTGCTGTATGCGGACATGCCAGGCGTGGTAAAGGAAGAAGTTTCCGTAAATATCGACAATGGTCGTCTGTCCCTGTCCGGGGTCAGAAAACTGGAAACGGGCGGTGCAGCCTCCTGGGAGGAATTCGGCAATGTGGAATTTGTGCGAAATTTTTCAGTCCCCCAGACCATTGACGTGGAAAAGGTCAAAGCGGAATTGAAAAGTGGGGTTCTGGCCCTTCACATGCCCAAATCCGAGGCAGCCAAACCGCGTCAGATCGAGATCAAGACGGCATAACAGGTTCAACAGTTTAAAGCTCGGAGATGTTGATCCTCCTTTGACATGCCATTGAACCGAAACCGGGAAGCCCTCTCCGGGTGGCTTCCCGGTTATTTTTTCTGCCGTATACCAGGCTCACCACATAAGGGTCATTCAGAAAGCGGGACCAGATATGTATTGCCTGGATTTTTTCGCAGTGATAGATCTGATCCTTGATGACCGCCACATGGTGAAGGCTCTCGTTGAATCCCAGCCCCAGGTATTTTAAAAACGCTTCCTTCATGGTCCAGTGCCGGAACACGGACCTGGCATCCGCCGGCATGTGCTGGATCTCCTCTTTTGTGAATGCGGTTTTCATGAACCCCTGATCCGGCATGTTCCCGATTTTTTCAATATCGATCCCCAATGTCATTTGTCTATCCTGCGTGATCGCTGCGGCTGTGTAGTCACCGCTGTGGGATAAAGAGACGGGAATTTCCGGAAATTGTGTCAGATAAGGTGCGCCTTTTTCCCGATAGTCAATCCGGATTTCATCCAGAGGGATGGCCGAATCCAGAATATCTCCGGCAAGGCGTTTCATGGCAAACCGCCCGCAGATCCATTCCATTTGTTTTTTCAGGGCCTTGAACCGGTTGACCCGGATCAGTTCATCTTCAGATAAAAAAGGAACATCAAACATCCGGGCTTTAAACATCCGGCTTCTCATGGATGGTCCATCCGGTTTGAGTCCCGGGGTAAACACCCTGGCCTGAATATCAGACAGCTTCAGGGTCTGGACAATGACCGGCTGTTTTTCATTGCCCGGTATATGGATGGTTCGGCGGTGATGGATATCTGGGCGGTCGTTCATGGCAAATCATTGCCTAAGTGACCGGAAATGTCAAATCCACTGCTTTTTTTTAAGGATAGCGATAAAGGGATCTGCCGGGAGCGGTTCGGGAACCGCTCCCGGGAAAATCCATGCCGGAACTGCTGTCCGGCATGGATCCGTGATTATTTGACCAGGGCCTTGTGGCTGTCGATCAGGGTGCCCACCACATCGGAATCCGCCAGCGTGGAGATGTCCCCGAGCTGATCATATTCATTGGTGGCGATTTTGCGCAGGATCCGGCGCATGATTTTGCCGGACCGGGTTTTGGGAAGGCCCGCCGCAAAATTGATGATGTCCGGGGTGGCAATGGGGCCGATCTCTTCTCTGACATGGACTTTCAATTCCTTGAGCAGTTCCGGGGAAGGCGTGACACTGACATTGAGGGTGACAAACGCGTAGATGCCCTGACCCTTGATGTCATGGGGAAACCCGATCACCGCGGCTTCCGCCACCTGGGGATGGCTTACCAGGGCGGATTCCACCTCTGCAGTCCCCATGCGGTGGCCGGATACGTTAATCACGTCATCCACCCGTCCGGTGATCCAGAAATACCCATCCTCATCCCTGCGGCACCCGTCTCCGGCAAAATAGTATCCGTCAAACATCTGGAAATAGACCTTGCCGAACCGGTCGTGATCGTTATACACCGTGCGCATCTGGCCGGGCCAGGGTTCCTTGACGGCCAGAATTCCGTCGCAGGCACCGGCCAGTTCCTCTCCCTGTTCGTTGAGCAGCACGGGTTTGACCCCGAAAAACGGCAGGGTGGCGGATCCGGGCTTCTGGTCGATGGCATAGGGCAGCGGCGAGATCATGATGCCCCCGGTCTCGGTCTGCCACCAGGTGTCCACAATGGGGCAGCGACCTTTGCCTACATGGGTGTGGTACCAGCGCCAGGCTTCCGGGTTGATGGGTTCTCCCACCGATCCCAGAAGCCGCAGGGAGGAGAGATCATATTTTTCCACCCATTCCTCTCCCTGGGCCATAAGGGCCCGGATGGCCGTGGGTGCGGTGTAGAACTGGTTCACCTGCCATTTGTCCACCGTGGCCCAGAACCGTCCCGGGTCCGGATAGGTGGGCACCCCTTCGAACATCAGAGAGGTGGCGCCCTGGGACAAAGGTCCGTAGACAATGTAGGAATGGCCCGTGACCCAGCCGATGTCCGCAGTGCACCAGTAGATGTCGCCGTCATGATAGTCAAAGATATACTTGAACGTGGTGCCGACATATACCATGTATCCGCCCACATTGTGCTGAACCCCTTTGGGCTTGCCGGTGGAGCCTGATGTATACAGGATGAACAGCGGGTCTTCCGCGTCCATCCATTCCACTGGACACTCAGGCGCCTGGGCATTGGCGGCCTCATGCCACCAGATATCCCGGTCCGGGTTCATGGGGATGTCATTGCCGGTGCGTTTCACCACAAAACAGGTCGCCACCTGGTGTCCCCGCTCTTCACACAGGGCCAGGGCACGGTCCGCAGCCGTTTTCAACGGCACTGCCTTGGCCCCGCGCATCACCCCGTCCGTGGTCA
>JAABSS010000119.1 GCA_011390235.1 Desulfotignum sp. | reverse complement strand
CATCCGGGGTACTCATTTTTTTCAGGGATTCTGTATAAGGCAAAATTTCATAAATACCGATCCGCCCCTTATAACCGGTTCCCCGGCATTTGTTGCATCCTTTTCCATGACAAAGACTGACAGGACCGCTTTTTGCCACCACAAGCCCCAGCTCTGAAAGTTCTCCGGCATCCATTTCAATACCCTGAATGCAATAGGGACAGATTTTTCTCACCAGACGCTGGGCAACGACCCCGTTCAGGGAGGCATGCACCAGATATGGCGGTATGCCCAGATCCAGCAGCCTGAAAACAGCAGACACGCTGTCATTGGTATGCAGGGTAGACAGAACCAGGTGACCGGTCAAAGCAGCCTGTACTGCAGCCTGGGCGGTTTCAAGATCCCGGATTTCCCCCACCATGATAATATCCGGGTCCTGGCGCATGATATTGCGCAGCACCGACCCGAAGGTCACACTAACCGCCGGCTGAACAGAAATCTGGTTGAACTCCTCATGGATCATCTCAATGGGATCCTCAATGGTGGTAATATTCACCTCTGCAGATGACAGCATGCGCAGGGTGGAATACAGGGTAGTGGATTTGCCTGATCCGGTGGGACCTGTTACCAGAACAATACCAAAAGGAAGGGTGATCAGTTTCTTGAATTTTGCAAAATCCTTTCCGGAAAACCCCAGTTTTTCAAGATCCTGGAACAGGATATCCGGATCCATGACCCGCATCACCACTTTTTCCCCGAACGCCACCGGAATGGTGGACACCCGGATTTCCACTTCGGTTTCTTCTTTGACCATTTTGATGCGGCCGTCCTGGGGCCGCCTTTTTTCAGCCATATCCAGGCCGGACAGGGTTTTAATGCGGCTGACAACTGCATTGTGCAGCTGCTTGGGCAGTTTGTACACCGTATGCAGGGCACCGTCAATGCGCATGCGCACCAGGCAGATATCTCTTTTGGGCTCTATATGAATATCACTGGCTTTCTGGTCAAAGGAATAGGTAAACAAATGGTTGACTGCATTGACAATATGCTGATCTGTGGACGGCAGATCATCCTGGGGGGTAAGATTGACAAACCGTTCCAGGTTTCCCAGATCCACCCCTTTGCCGGAAAACAGATCCTGGGCTGCAGAAATGGAATACCGGAACCCGAAAAATTCCCGGATCAGTTTTTCAATGTCAGACCTGGGGCTGAGCACCGGCAATACCTTGAGTTTTGACACCATTTCAACATCTTTCAGGGCTTCATAATTAAAAGGATCCGGTGTTGCCACCATGAGTTTGCCCGCCTCAACTTTTACCGGCAGCAGAAGGTGTTTAAAAGCAAATGACTTTGAAATAAATCCGGTCACCAGGTTCAGATCCAGTTTCAGCGGATCCACTTTTTTATATGCAATTTTCCAGGCCCCGGCCAATGCCCGGTAGATCATGTCTTCATCCAGAAACCGGTCCGGCTGATTTCCGGATTTAAGCCGAAGATGAACCATCACATCAATCATGGTCAGACGGGCCATTGCCTTTTGTCTGGAAACGCCCTTGAATACCGTATTTTTTCCTGCATTATAAAGACTTTCTTTCACCCCTTTTTCCCGACGGATCAGATCCCTTGCCTGGTCAGGTGATACCAGCCTGGCATGTACCAGAATTCTGCATATGTTCTGGGATGAAAACCGGTTGTTTTGTTGTACCTGCATTACAGCCCCTTGGCATCGAATCCGGGTTGAACAGGATCGATAACCCTGTGAACAGTGAAAGTATAAACCTGCTGCCTCCATGTTATACGGCAAAGCCGGCAACATTGTAAAGGCCTGATCAGCAAATGCCCGGGCAACAGGTATCCAGGGGCATCGCATGTAACCACATCCTGTTCAGCTGCTTGATACCCGCCCCCCTGAGGGTGCTGTGGCAATACAGGTGACACTGCATCTACATGCGATTACCCTGAGCAGGTACCAACTTGGGGTTGACTTTTGGCCGTGACTCTGTGCAAAT
>JAABSS010000118.1 GCA_011390235.1 Desulfotignum sp. | reverse complement strand
GGCATCGCATGTAACCACATCCTGTTCAGCTGCTTGATACCCGCCCCCCTGAGGGTGCTGTGTGACCGGCCCGAGATTAATATCTGACGGTCCTGTCACACAGCACCCTCAGGGGAGCTATGGCAATACAGGTGACATTGCATCTACATGCGATTACCCTGAGCAGGTACCAACTTGGGGTTGACTTTTGGCTGTGACTCTGTGCAAATACAACCATTTTTATAAACCAGGACAAAAAAGGATGCCCGGGTGACCTTTGTCAAACTTTTTTTAACCGCTTTTTTCTGGGGCGGCACCTTTGTTGCCGGAAAAACAATTGCCGGACAGGTAAATCCCCAATGTGCGGCATTTTTACGATTTGCCATTGCGTCTTTTTTTCTGGTGATTCTGACTCTCCGTCTGGAAGGCAGGCTGCCGCGCATAACACCGGTGCAGGTGTTCTGGATCATGTTATCCGGCCTGACCGGCATATTTGCCTATAACCTTTTCTTTTTCACAGGCCTCACCTTTATCAATGCCAACCGGGCCTCTTTGATTATTGCCACCAACCCGATTTTCATCAGTGTGGCTGCCGCACTTTTGTTCAAGGAATCATTACCCCCGGCCAAAATAACGGGCCTGCTTCTGTCTGTGACCGGTGCGGTAACCGTCATCTCCAATGGCCGCCTGTCAAGCCTGTTCCACAGCGGCATTGGTCCCGGGGAAATGGCAATTCTGGGATGTGTGGTGTCCTGGGTATCGTATTCGCTTTTGGGAAAACAATTAATGAAAACCCTTTCTCCGGTGGCAGCTGTCTGTTATGCCTCTGTGGCCGGCACTGTGATGCTGTTTTTTCCTGCCATGTATCAAGGCCTGTTTCAGGCGCTTCCGTTGTATACGGCAGAAAACTGGTGGGCTTTGTTTTATCTGGGGTTTTTCGGCACTGTTCTGGGATTTTTCTGGTATTACCAGGGTATCCAAAAAATCGGCCCCTCAAAAGCGGGGGTTTTTATCAATTTTGTCCCGGTCAGTGCCATTGTTTTGTCATACCTGATTCTGGGAGAGCCCCTCACCCCGGCCCTTGTTTTGGGGGCAGCACTGGTTTTTGCCGGAATTTACCTGACCACCCGGCCGGACAAGGCCCTGACAGTCCCGTCCAACTGATAATCAAGGAAAAAAAACATGTTCACATACGCCATGGTCAAAACACCATGTAAAAATATGGTCAACGGCATCAGCCACGCCAATATGGGAAAGCCTGATTATGCCCTGGCTGTAAAACAGCATGAACACTATATTCAGGCCCTGCAATCCTGCGGTCTTGAAGTGATTGTTCTTCCGCCTGATGAGGCTTTTGCCGACTCCACCTTTATTGAGGATACCTGTCTTATCACCGGCCGCTGCACGGTAATCACCCGGCCGGGAGCTGTATCCAGGCGCGGGGAAATCCGGGCCGTATCCCGGGCCATGGCACGGTTTGACCGGCCGATAGCCGGTATCAAAGCCCCGGCCACCCTGGATGCAGGAGATGTGATGATGGTAAAGGATTATTTTTATGTGGGCCTGTCCGACCGAACCAATGCAGCAGGGGTTAATCAGCTCACAGAAATTCTGGCGCCCCATGGGTACAGTGTGTCCGCGATTGGACTTACATCTGTCCTCCATCTGAAAACCGGAATTTCCTATCTGGAAAACAATTGTCTTCTGGCATGGGGGGAATTTTTAGACAAACCGGAGCTGACCGGCTTCAAAATCCTGGCGGTAGATGACGCTGAAGCCTATGCTGCCAACTGCGTATGGATCAATGACCGGGTACTGGTACCCAAAGGATATGAAAAAACCAGGGCCATGATTGAAGACCAGGGGTATGAAACCATTGCAGTGGATGTATCGGAATTCAGAAAACTGGATGGGGGCTTAAGCTGCCTGTCCCTGCGGTTTTAACCAGAATTTACCGTACAGGGGCAAAAAAATGCCGGAACCGCCCTGTGCAGCTTTTACAGGAACGGTTCCGGCATTCAGGCAGCCACCAGACAAATAACACCACGTGCTATACCGGTCCGGTGGATGCCATATGTTCCCAGGTTCTAGTCTTCTTCAACAACGATCGCGTCTTCTTCACACACTTCCACACAGCTCTCACATCCCATGCACTCTTCCGCATTGACAGGAACTGATTTTTCATTTTCCATTTCAAATACTTCCACAGGACAAACGTCCACACATTCTTCACAACCAACGCATTTTGCTTCGTCAACAATTGGGGTAAATGCCATTTTTACAGCCTCCTAAAAATAATTAACATCATTCGATTATAAACCCATTTTTATATCAATTTGATGTAACTGATTTAAAAAACGCTTTTATAACATGTCCTTTGGTAAAATCAAGCTTTTTATGCTTTTACCGCCACCCGGCA
Source organism: Desulfotignum sp. (assembly GCA_011390235.1). The sequence continues at coordinate 359 of JAABSS010000118.1, read as the reverse complement.
GACCACAACTTCAGGACCGGGCAGCCCGGTATGTTTTTCCAGGTCAGAACCGGAAAAAATACCCACCTGGATGCGGGCATACATCCCGCATCCATCTTTTGCCTGCACCAGGTCTTTTTTTTCTGGTGCCAGCGCTTCCGGATACTGCTGTGTCACTATCTGTTCCAGCATATCCAGAAAATGGTTTTGCCATTCCTTCTTGCGCGCACACCCATCTTCATGCACTTTTATACAATCAATGTCAAGGGCATTTATGACCCGGTCGGAGCTTGCCGCAAGAAGGTCAAAAACTGCGCTGCTGGTGGTAATCAGCAGCGGCCGGTCGCCGGCAAAAACTTTTTCTTCTCTTGCACAGGCAG
>JAABSS010000117.1 GCA_011390235.1 Desulfotignum sp. | reverse complement strand
CTTTTCAAGGCCGAGACAAAAAAGAACATTGGCATAAATAGCCATTGTGACACTGCTTTCACCATTCTCAACTTTTCTTAAGGTTACACGACTAATACCTGCACGCTCTGCCAGCATGGTCGCAGTAATTTTGCGGCGTAAGCGCGCAAGTTTGATATTTTCTCCGACCGTCTCTAGAATATCTTCCAGTGTAGATGAGATTACCACTCTTTTTTTTGCCATCTTTTCCAAGCCTCAATGGTTAATAAAATATTCAAAAATTGATTAATTGTACATTATATTTTCCATTGAGGCAAGATGCATTCTTGCGCTCGGTTCTCATTGGTTTGCTCAAATCCATAAAAGGGCCATGTGGATCACCTGTTGGCCTGCCATCACCCCACGCCGCCGTGCCGATACTCAGTATCTTACCTTCCTGTTTGAGCTTCAAAAGGGTGTCGATTATTGCCTTACTGTAAATCGATGTCTTCCCGAGCCACCCCAGCTTGAAAACATCCAGGTAGTCGGTACCCAGTTTCCGCAGGGCGTTTTCCACACTGCGCCTCACCTGCCAGCCGAAATAGCCCCACCCGAGCATGGCAACCACATGGTTCTTACGATCACTCGTAATGACTTCCCTGATTCCGTCTGTGACTTTTCTAAAACCTCTTCCCCAGACCCAGCAATTGGCCCCGTGGTCAGCGGCCCATCTGATATCAGCGGAATCAATGCCATAGTTTCCAGCGATACCCATACGAAATACAGTCTTTTTCACGACCGGAAGCACAGCATGAGAAAAGCTGGCAGGAAAAAAACTCAGTTTCTGCTCTGTCATATGTCACAATCCTCTATGAAATTGCCGTCTGCTTCGGCAAATAACAGAACCCGCACCGAACCATTTAAATCACCGGCTTGACCGGATCGGCTTTGCCATGCAGGAACAAGCGTTCTCTGGGGCGGTGGTGCTTCTTTCCAGATAAAATATCTTGACGTTACGGGATGGAATGACGTTTTCCCGAACAGCGACGCGGATGCCATTGAGAAAATGGTCTGAATGGGTTTCAATAAAAAGCTGGACCCCGGAATTGGCTGCGATGGCACAGAGCCTGCCGCGGAATATTCTCCATGATTTCCCAGGGAATTCAGGTCTCTGATATAATAATCAGACACGTCATAGGATGACTTCGGGCTGTTTCTGTCCGCGGACAGATATTGAAACTGCCTGTTGAACAAGCTTTTTCCCTTGAGTTTTTTTCCCATGTCCGGCATATCTACAAGTCCTGGCTGCAAATCAGACTTGCTGTCATAGGCATAGGCAAAATGACACGGAGGATCATTTTCCCATGTCAGCGTGAACTCGATGGTCTCTTGTTCCGCATTTTCAGCCAGCACATCCTGCCCGGTTCCCAAAGCCGGTTTGAATGTTCGGGTCGATTTCAGGCCTTCCCGTTTTTCGGCCAGGCAGTTGACCGGATGCATCTCTATGCGGTTTTGACAGGCTTCAAAAAAATCATAAATAATCATCTTCAATTTTGAAATGCGTACCGTGATTTTCTGCCAAAAAAATAAATTGTAAAAGTACCATTGCGATTTTGGACATTGTGTTTTCACCGAACCTTTTTTGACCCTGTTTATTGACCTCTTCAGCGATAAGAGCTTCGATTTTGGTTTGTTTCTCAACAAATCTGTCAAAATAAGCGAGCCTTAGTCCTATAATATACTGTGCCAGGCTATATTGAACAAATTCATTCTTATCATGAGATGCGGCCACTGAAAAAAAGCCGTCAGAGTAAAGACAAAAATTTCTATCTCCCTTTTCATAGTCTGCAATAATTGCAGGCAACTCAAAGGAAAAAAATTTCTTCACTTCAAATTCAATACTTTTTTCAATATCAGCATAAGTACAACTGCCGACATTATACTTCCTGGCATCCTCTATGTAGGAAGGGTATCTGTCTATGTGGTTGATTATGCACCGAAGATGGTGCAACTCATGTTCTTTATGCATACCTGGATTTATGATTGATTTTAATTGGGGATTGGTTATTTTCCTGGTGATAACAATGGGCAGATAAAACAGTCCAGTCCATTGTTTAACAATAGAATCGATCTCGATAAAAACACCATCCAATAAGGCATATGCTGATTCACGGCCGATATGTTCTGCAGAATCAACCGTAAGGCAGAAATATGGAAGATTATCCTTTGTTTCATATTTGATTTGCTCAACGGTATTTTCGTTGTAGTATCCGGATTTGTTTAAAATTGATTTTACTTTATCAAGGTTTGCATGTTTGACAACCCTGAGATAAACGTTTTTATAGCTTGTGGTTCCCATAAAAAACCTTTGATAAAGATGATGGCATCCAGCATTGCTTCTTGGGTGCCGGACCATCCGTCAGAATGATGTCTTTCCATTTGGTACCAGTTACCATGATTTCATTTCATGATGAATCAGTAAAGCATAATTTTGTTCAGATTTCCATCGATATTGTAGAAGGTTATCGGCAGGCCGCTTTCTTCTTTGCTGAGCAGGATTTTTCCAGGCATGTCAGCCAGTCTTTTGTTGCTTGTTATGATGAGGATGATTACCGTTGCGATTGCTACTTTGGAAAAAGTATAATACAACATGACAGAATTACCATGAAATATTTCAGAGAATGACGGTTTCAGATACCCGGCCGCAGTACCCGGATACATCAAAAGTGCGCTCGGAAAACCGCACCTGTCCGTTTTTATCCATGAGGATCACCGAAGATGAACGGGTGCCGTAGGTTTCAGAACAGATAAAAACAGATGACAGCAGGCGCTCCCATGCCGGGCTGATGCCGGTATCCGGCAGATCTGCATCCGGTGCCGGCTGCCGGTCCGCCAGGAGGGTAAAAATCGCCTCTTCATCCACCAGGTCCTGTTTCATGAGAGATGTGAGCCCTTTTCTGGCTTTTTTCACCTTGGGCCAGTCAGTGTACAGCAGGTGGTTGCTCAGGCCGTACACCCCGGCACCAAGGCGCTGGATACGGTCCTGGTAATTGGAATAGTAAAAGAGTCCGGAGCCGTCCTTCACGATCAGGTTGAAACCATTGTATGCTTCAGCTGATTGCCGGAGTTGTTCCAGATATGTATGTGCAGATGTGTCTGAACACAGAAAATCACCCACCAGCGCCCCCCTGGACGGGGCTTTTTGTTTTACCCTGGACGGGTCACGAAAATTGGTGATGGCGGCAAATCGCCCGGTATCTGTGATGCCCATCCATGTACCGCCGGCCTGCAGGTCCCGTCCGGCAAGAACCCCGGGGTGGTCTTCCCACCATGCCAGTGGGGCTGTGGGCCGGTCAAAGAATTCATCCCGGTTGGCACCGATAACCAGGGGATATGCAGGATGGATGTTGTATGCAAAAGCAATCAGGCACATGGGTATGTTTTACAATTTCTCCAGGCAGTACCGGTTTCTTCCCCCCTGCTTTGCCTGGTAGAGCAGCTGGTCTGCCTTGTTCAGAAACCAGGTGCCGGGAATGGAGCGGTTCGGCATAGCTGAGATACCGCCGATGCTCACAGTCAAAAACGGGCACACCCCGGAATCCTGGTTGGGGATTTTCAGTTCCTGAATCCGGGCCAGCATGAGTCGGGCCAGCTGTTTGGCACCGGCCCTGTCAGTACCCGGAAGCACAATGGCAAACTCTTCTCCGCCGTAACGGCCCACAAAATCACCGGGTCTGCCCAGCAGGGTTTCAATGGTTTTTGCCACGGTTTTCAGGCTGTCATCTCCCTGGAGATGGCCGTACCGGTCATTAAAGGGTTTGAAAAAATCGATGTCCAGCATCATCAGGGTCAGTACCTGTCCGGTTCTTTCACACCGTTTCCATTCATCTTCCAGAACCGTGTCAAATTTTCTCCGGTTGGGGATGCCGGTAAGCCCGTCAAGATAGGATATGGTTTCCAGTTTTTTATTGGCGGTTGTCAATTCCCTGTTCAGCGCGGCAAGCCGGGTATTGTACCGGGAAACGGATATATGGCGGTACATGGCGAAAAAACCGACCACCCCCAGGATCAGCAGGATTTTCCATAACAGGCTGTAGTCGAATCCCTGCTCATATTTCAGGGTCATCCAGGTTTGAAAAATGTGTTTTTTTTCTGCATCGGTCAAAGATTGGATGGCTTTTTCAAAAATGCCGTGCAGCAGGGGATCGTTATTGGAAACACCGGTCCGGAAACTGATCTGGTGGGGCAGTTCTCCTGATATTTTAAGGTCCACCATTTCTTTTTCCTGGATATGAAAACCGATTTTCGGGGCCGTATCCACCAGGGCGAAAAAAGATCCGTTTTGAACAGCGGCAAGCCCTTTTTCAACCGTGTCAACAGCGATGAAATTTATTTCAGGGTACCGGGTTGTAATTTCATGGAAAAAAGGGGCGGTTCTGCTGATGCCGATGGGTTTTTCCGCAATGGTTTCAATGGCATTTATATACAGGGCCTTGCTGTCTGTCGCAATGACAAGGGGATATGCAGTATAGGGTGTGGTGGGGGTTATCAGGCTGGCATCAATGTTTTCTTTGGTTATCATGGAAACCATATCGCATGCACCTGTTTTGATATGGGCGGCAGCATCATCTGTGGAACCGGTTTCAACAGCCTGGAAAGGCACCCCGATTTTTCTGCCCATAAGATCATAGAAATCGGCAAGAATCCCCTGATAGTTTCCGTTTGCATCTATGCCCTCAAAAGGGTGAAAATCTGCCTGCACGCACATAGATATGCGGGTTTTCCCGGCCAGATAGGTTTTTTCCGCA
>JAABSS010000116.1 GCA_011390235.1 Desulfotignum sp. | reverse complement strand
ACCTGGGGTTTGACGAGATATCCGCCTATCAGTCTTTGATGGCGGCCCATGACAACCTGTGGCTGGATACCGCAATGGTGCTCACCGATTATTTTCCCGCCCATACCCGGCCGGATCTCCGGGCGTTTCCCCTGGACCGGGTCATGTACGGCTCGGATTTTCCCAACATTCCCTATGCCTGGGATCGGGAACTCAAATGGCTGGCAGATGCCGGGTTTTCTGAATCAGAACTGGCCGGACTCACCTGGCAGAATGCCCAGCGGTTTTTCAGCCTCCGGAATATTAGATAGTGTCCTGATTGTCAGGATTGGGTTGGGGGACACTATGTGGGGATTGATCCATAGTTCAGGGACGAATGACGCGCCAGGCATAGTTGATCATTGTCACGGCGTCAAAAACCGGCAGTCCGCCGGCCGCTTTCTGTACCACCTGGGAGTAAGGCGGCATGTTGGTGCATTCCAGAACGATAGCACCGACATCCGGATGCTGCTGAATCAACTGTTCCGTGGCAGCCTGCATTTCTGCTGAGCAGCGGACTTGATCCAGGGTTTGTTTGTTCCCCAGGAAAACCGATGAAAATTCAGCAAAATGTTCCATGCCGATGATGACCAGGCCGCGGTCGTCAATGCCGATCGCTGCCAGGTGCTCCGTGGTCAGCGCGGGTTTGCACGCGGTGATGATGCCGACTTTCCGGTGGGGAGGAATGACGGCTCTGGCCAGGTGGACCTGGAGAAGACTGGAGGAAAACACCGGGACATTCAAACCGCTGGTCAGCTGGTTGTGGAAAAATGCCAGAAAACCGCAGGAAGTGGTAATGACAACTGCCCCGTTCTGAATGAGGATCCGGCCGGCCTGAATGAATGGATCGATGAGGGAGGGGTCGGGACGGTGCACGATTCTTTCCGGGCTTGCCCCTTTTACAACCGAAAAGCGGACTGGAAAATCAAAGGTGGCTGGGTTGCCGATATCTCCCCGGACACGGGGAAACCGAGTGTCCAGCATGATGATCCCCACACAGGGCTGGCTGGATTCACCGTTTCCGGGCATATGGGTCACTGGCCTTTCTCCTGTCCGGGCGGGTTTTCTGGGTTTCCGGCAGAGGGTATCAGCAGCCGGACAGGCAGGTTTTTCACCGGGGCCCTGGAAACAGGCGGTCCTATAATCTCCGGTTCTGTGCCGGTGAGGGCTTGGATGATCTTCTGGATGATGGGACCGCAGATCCGGGCCTGGCATCTGCCCATGCCGCATCGGGTGGCTTTCTTGATGCTGCTCCAGGAGGTGAACCCGTTTCGGACGGCCTGTTTGATCGTCTGCATGGTAATGTTTTCACAACGGCAGATCACGGTATCATCCGGGATAAGGCCATAGGCGGCAGCCGGTACCCGGCATACGCGGTTCAGCAGGGCGCCGTAAGACCGGCATTCTTCAGCCCGGCCGTACAGCTGCTGCCTGGTTTTCACAAGCCGGCCCCACCGGGGCTGCCGAGGATTGATGCAGCCCAGCAGTTCCAGGGAGGCCATGCCGGCGATTTTTCCCTGGACCCAGGATTGTTCCGCGCCACCAATGCCCGTGGTTTCGCCCACCGCATAGATGCCGTTGACAGAGGTTTCCATATTTAGGGTCACGGCAGCGGCCCAGCCGCCCAGTGCCGGATCGTGCACCACCCGGCACCCGGCCTGGATCGGCAGCTCGATATTGGGCACAAACCCATGGCCCACCGCCAGGGAATCCACCTGCCGGAACCTGTCCGTGCCGGGAAGGGGGCGGCCGTCCGGTCCGGTCCGGGCGAAAACGGCCCCGGAAACCCGCTCCTGTCCTTGTGCTTCCTGAACACTGTGGCCATGCAGTATCGGCACCCGGTGCTGTAAAAGGCGGGCCGCATAGCGGGTTCCCTGGACCAGTTTGGAAAAATGGCGGACAAAAAACGGGAGTTGTCCGAGTTTCCACAGCATTGAATGCCAGTCCGCAAGTGCTGCCAGATGCCCCCTGTGTTTTAAGAGGTCATATGCCAGTGCCAGCATCAAAGGACTGGTACCGGCAATGGCGGTGCAGGCACCGGGCAGGATCTGGTGGCTTTTCATCAGGATCTGTGCCGCGCCGAGGGACATGATCCCGGGCAGGGTCCATCCTTTGAAAGGCAGATACCGTTCCCTGGCACCGGTGGCGAAAACCAGGATGTCTGCCTGGATTTCCATCAGGCGGGCCGCATGCCTGATGTCGGCACCGGGGGCCGGCCCGGCCATGATCCAGATCAACCGGTCCGGGAAAATTCCCAGCACCTGGGCCGGATGAAGGATGTCCACGCCGGAACCGGGTGCGGATACAGCCCCTGCCAGATATGTCCCTGCCGGAACCATTGGGTCCAGATGGATCCGATCCAGCACGCCTGAGCGGGAACCGGGAACCGTGCCGCAGATTTCACCACGATTCGGCCGTGAGGGCTGCCGCAAAAACTGTCCACCCATGTGGGAATTTTCATCGATCAGGACAATGTTCAGACCCTGGCCGGCCAGGGTATGGGCGGCGGACAACCCGCCGATTCCCGCCCCTATGATGGCCACGTGGTATGTTTTCCGGTATTGATCAGTCATGGGTCCGGATCTCCATGCCATCCTGGACAGGTGTCATGCAGGCCCGCTGGTCCGGGATATGATTGACGTTCATCAGGCATTCATAGCAGACGCCCATGCCGCAGAAAGCCCCCCTGGTTTCGCCGGACGGGGTCTTCCGCAGCGGGTAAATTCCTGCGGCGGTCAGGGCTGCATGAACGGTTTCTCCTTCATAAGCGGTGAGAGGGATTCCGTTTACCTGGATGACAATCTGTTTTCCCCGGGCAAAAGAGGGTATCCGCAGATTCTGTGTCATATGATACGTTCCTGGGGGGCTGCCTGGATGGCGGGCCGCCATGTTTCCGGATCTGTTTGGAGCATGGGGTCCATGGCCAGGGAATCAAACCGGTCCGGAGAAAAACTGTCCAGGGCGATGGCCGGCTTTCTGTTGAGCAGGGAGGCAGCCATCAGTTCTCCGGTGATGGCGGACAGGGCAATGCCATCTCCTTCATGACCGGCCGCCATTACAAAGCCGTCCAGTGCGGATACCGGTCCCAGGATCGGCAGGCCGTCCGGGGTATAGGGCCGCAGGCCGGCAAAGGTCCGTATGATCTGGAACGATGCCAGGACCGGTAGCCTGGCTGCCGCCTCGGTGATGATTTTCCGGATGCCGGGCAGGGTGTTGCCGGTGTCAAATCCCACAAATTCCCGGGTGGAGCCCAGCAGCAGGTTGCCGTTTTCGGTCTGTTCCATGGAGATTCCCTGGCCGGTGGTGCGGGCTAAGTCCGGGTTGTATTTGGCCGCGATATATCCGGCGGATATCAGGCAGTGATGCAGGACAGGGGGGCCTGCCTGGGTGACGACAATCTGGCCCCGGCGGGGCATGATCGGCATTCTTGTCCCGGCCATGCGTGCGACGGTGCCGGCAGCGGCCCCGGCGGCATTCACCACCAGGTCGGCGGGAATGGAACCTTGGGAAGTGACAACACCGGTGACCCGGTCGTTTTTGATCAGGATCTCTGTGACGGGTGTACGGGTTAAAATCCGGGCATGGTTTTTTATGGCGGCCAGGGCAAACCCCAGGGTCAGGCTGATGGGGTTGATCCGGGCGTCCAGGGGGGAATAGGCAGCCCCGATGATACGTCCGGACAGACCAGGTTCTCTTTCCCGTACCTGTTCCCGATCCAGCAGTTGCACATCCAGCCCGATGGCCTGCTGGTCCTGGACATAGTTTTTCATGGCCCGGTATTCTTCATGGGTTTCAATGGTCACAAGTCCCCCGGTCTGAATGAATTCCACAGGGACCGGCAGCTGTTTCTGCAGTTTTCTGAACCGTTTCAGGCTTTCCATGGCCATCTGCAGATGCACCCCGGGTTTTTTAGACTGCAGAAACACCAGGCCGTCACAGGCGCCCGAGCTGCCGGATGCCAGATCTTTGGCCTCCACCAGGGTCACTTGTGTTCCCTGGACCGCAAGGTGACAGGCAATGGATGTGCCGATGACACCGCCCCCGATGATCAGGATATGGGGAGAAGACCGCATCAGGCCGCCGTTCCTTTTTTGAAAAACCGCCAGAAGCCCATGCCGCTGAAAATCCCTACCAGCAGCAGCCTTACCGGAAAGGAATTGAGCAGTGCCGGTATGGCGCAAAGGATACCGGTGCATACAGCCAGAGCAAGCAGGGCCGCCTGCTGTTTCCGGTTGAGGGGAGAAAAAAAGTACCCGCTCATGGCCCCGGCAAAAAAGGTGATGGCCAGCAAAAGGCCCAGGGTGACCGAGGCGATTTCCAGCAGGGATCCCTGCATGAGCAGCGCCGGGTTGTATATAAAAATATAGGGGATCACAAATCCGGCCATGGCGAGTTTGAACGCCTCAAAACCGGTCTGGAGGGGCTTGGAATTGGCAATGGAGGCGGCACAGAAGGCCGGTACACATACCGGCGGCGTGACCCCGGCCAGTACGGCAAAATAGTAGACAAACAGATGGGCTGACAGCATATCCGCCCCCATGGCCAGGAGGGCCGGGCCCCCGATGGTGATGGCAATAATATAGGCCGGGGTGCAGGGAAGGCCCATGCCCATGACCAGGGAGGTGATCATGATTAAAAACAGGGCCGGCAGCATCTGCCCCCCGGACCAGTTGGTGATGACGGTGGCAATGCCCAGGGCCAGGCCTGTGTGGGTGACAATGGCCACGACCATGCCGGCCCCGGCACAGGCCA